>VGEJ01000134.1 GCA_016869335.1 Alphaproteobacteria bacterium
GCCACGCGCCCCCAACGCTCCGCCCTGGCCGCTTCGATGCCACCCCCGCTCGCCGTCACGCCAGCCGCCGCCTCAGAGGAACCAACCGTTCTTCAGCAGCCTGCTAGTGCAGCACCCGGAGCCGCGGCTCATCGGATCGCAGGGCGAACAAGTAGTTTCGCTCTGCCATGACCAACGCGATTCGTGCAACGCACGCGATGATGTGGCCACAGCCGTCCGTGCCGATCAACTCCTCCGCCAATTGTGCGGTCGTGCGCCACTCGTGGGACTGCGCCGCGGCCACCATCTCGACCAGGCGAAGCTCGTCGGGGGTGGCGCATGGGCAACGCGGCTGGTGATAGGCGATCGGCTGCGTGGAATGGCGCGAGAGGGCGCGCACGAGGGTCTCAACTGCCGAGATGATCTCCATCGCGGCGCTGTCGCCGAACACTGGCGTCAAAGCAGTCCACGCGAAGGACCAGTGCGCCGCATTCGCTTCGGCGTTTCCGGCCACCCAATGACGAAAGACGTGCACAAACATCCGCTCGGCGGTGTTCAGTCGGTCGATCGACGGCTCCTCGCGATGGGTGGGGTGGCGCGGATTTGGAAGGGCCATCGGCATCCTCAGGCACGCGACGCGCTAGTTATATCGCGACTAAGTCTTATTCTCAAAAGGTGATTCCCACTATTCCTATCGCCGTGCCGCCTCTAACCCTGCGTGATAGCGATGTGCCCCGGTTGTGCGCGGACCCGGTCGAGCCAACCCATCACCGCGAGATAGCGCGACAGGTCGAACCCGCCCTCGTGGGCGACGTGGGTGTAGGCGTAGAGCGCGATATCGGCGATGGTGTAGCGCCCACCGACGAAGAAGGTGTTGTCGGCGAGGTGCCGGTCCATGACCGCGAGCGCCGCGTGGCCCTGCCGCTCCTTGTCCGGCAACTGGCGGCGGCGGTCTTCGCTAAGGCCGCCGTGCATGTGCCAGAAGCGCACGACCGCGATGTAGGGCTCGTGGCTGTACTGCTCGAAGAACATCCACTGCAGCACCTGCGCTCGCATCAGGCGCTCCTGCGGCAGGAACGCCGTTCCCTCGGCGAGATAGTGCAGGATCGCATTGGACTCGGCGAGGCAGGTGCCATCGCCCAGATCGAGAACGGGGATGCGCCCGTTCGGGTTGCGCGCGAGAGAAGTCGGGGTGCGCGTCTCGCCCTTGGTAATGTCGACCTCGACGCGCTCGAACGGCAGGCCGAGCTGGCTGAGCAGCAGTCGCACCTTGTAACCGTTGCCGGATGGCAGGTAGTCGTACAGCCGGTACATGATTGCCGACGCTGCTTTTCACACCACCGGCGTTTCCCCGCCGCCGCGCAGCTTGTGCTCCTCGACGAAGACATGATTGTAGAGGTTGGCGATCCACAGCTTCCCCTCCTGCGTCACCTCGAGGTAGTGGAGCGCATCCTCGATGTGCGGCCGCACCATGTGCCAGAAGAACTTGGGGTAGGACGCGCGGAGGTCGTCGGGCGACTTCAGGCCGAGCGCCGTGTTGGTCCCCGTCTCGTAAAACTCGTAGAACAACGCCGAGGCCTTGCGCAGATAGGCGATGTCGGCCATCTGCCCGATCAGGTCGGCGCCGCGCAGGAGGCTCGGATAGCTGCCGCTGGCGCTTTCCTCACCGCGCGGCACGGGAAAAAGGGTGAACTCGATGTTGGCGCAGATCACCTCGACGTTGATGCGGGGCACGCGGCTGAAGCGCTCGCGGACGAACAGCTGCGTACGTACGACGTGGTGTGCGGTGAGCGAGGCATCGGTCGCGCCGGGCGGCAGCTTGATCTTCTGGCCGTCGAGGCCGATGACATACTCGCCCACGCGATCCTGGCGGCACACGCCGCGGACGTAGCCGATATCATGGCACAAGAGCGAAATCACGAAGTGCAGCCAGTCGGAGGGTGTGACGCCACCCTCTCGAAGGTGCTTGCCTTTGAGCACCTCCTGGCCGACCTGGGTGACCATGATGGTGTGATTGACGTCGTGGTACAGCGCATCGCTGTTGGCGATGTTCTCGAGCGCCATGCGCGCGCAGAAGGCGATGATGTTGGGGAACTCGGGTTCGAGCAGCCCGAACATGTAGTAGTAGTTCTTCTTCAGGTGCTCGACGAAGGCATCTATGACCGTTTGGGTCGGGCTGAACATCCGGATCTCCGTTAGCTGGCGCCGCGCTGAGTCGTGGTGCGCCATGGTTGAGGATGACGGGGCACCCGCCAGGCCGATTCGATCCGACGTCCTGGCCCGTCGCCGCGTGGTGCCGCGAAACGCTTCGTTCGTCTGATCGCCTACCTGCTGCCCGCCGCGCTGGTTGTGGTTGCCGCCATCGCCCAGGTCGCTGGCGCACCCCCGGTCGAGGTGGTACGCAACGCAACCTTCGACACCTTTCAGCGCCTCAAGCCGCGACACTACGTGAGCGCGCCGGTGCGCATCGTCGACATCGACGAGGAAAGCCTCCGCCGGCTCGGGCAGTGGCCGTGGCCGCGTAACCTCCTTGCGGAGATGCTCGATCGGCTGACGGTTGCGGGCGCGTCCGCAGTGGCCTTCGATGTCATGTTCGCCGAAGCGGACCGCACCTCGCCGAGCCGCACCCTGAGCCACCTTGTCGACGTGCCGGGCGTCCGCGAGCTTCTGCCACGGTGCCCGATCATGATGTCACGTTCGCGGCGGCGATTGCGCGCGGCAACGTCGTCACAGCCTTCACCGTGGCGTCCGGCGCCTCCTCGCCGCCGGCCGCGCCCTTCCGCATCGCGCTCGCTGGTCCCGACCCGGCTCCGCTCCTGAGCAGCTATCCGGCGGCCATCACGACGCTGCCCGGACTCGAGGCCGGCGCCCGCGGCAACGGCGCGATCAACTTCCGTGTAAGCCACGACGGCGTCATCCGCCAAGTGCCGCTGCTGTTCTCGATCGCCGGCCGCATCTATCCCTCGCTCGCCGCCGAGGCGCTGCGCATCGCGCAAGGCGCACAGAACTACGTGATCAAGGTGGTAGGCACCGGCGCGGGCGACAACATGGAGCCGCGCGATCACCGGAGCCGCGCGATCACCGCCGTCCGCATCGGCAGAATCACCGTCCCGACCGATTCGCAAGGCCAGGTCGCGCTCCACTACACCCGTCGCGTGCCCGAGCGCTATGTACCGGCTTGGCGGGTCCTTGACGGCAGCAAGTCGCAGGGCGCGCTCGCCGGCCACATCTTCCTGATCGGAACCTCGGCCCAGGGTCTGCAGGACCTGCGTTTCGACCCCGTCAACGGTATCGTTCCCGGAGTCGAGATCCACGCCCAGGCGATCGAGCAGATGATCCAGGGCAGCCTGCTCTTGCGCCCCGACTGGGCGGCGCCGGTCGAGGTCGTGTTCCTGCTCGTTGCGGCGGCGCTGGCCATCGTCCTGGGGGCCCGCCTCGGCGCGATCTACTCCGCGCTGTCCGTTGCTCTGCTCCTGGGGGCGGCGATCCTCGGCTCGTGGTACGCGTTCGCGGAGCTCGGATTGCTGCTCGATCCAGCGTTCGCGGGCTTCACTGTCGTAGCCGCGTACCTGTTCGCCTCGGTTCTCCGCCTCATCCAGACCGAGCGCGAGCGGCACTTTGTCCGCAGCGCGTTCGCAAGCTACGTCTCGCCCAATCTCGTCCAGCACCTCTTGGCTAATCCGGCGAGTCTGCGCCCCGGCGGCGAACGGCGCGATGCCACGCTCGATGAGCTCCAGGAACTGCGCGGCCGCATGAGCCTGGCCCGCCACGCCGCGCCGACAACCGGCTGATCGCGTTCGCGCCCGCGTGGCGGCGGCTCAGATCGCGTTGGTGCGCATCTGCTCGGCGATGTACGCCGCCTCGCGCATCGCCAGGGTGACGATCGTCAGCGTCGGGTTGCAGCCGCCGGCGGTCGTGAAGATCGAGCCATCCGCCACGAACAGGTTCGGGATGTCGTGGGTCTGTCCCCACTTGTTAACCACGCCGTCCCGGGCGCCGTTGCTCATGCGGCAGGTGCCCATGTTGTGGGAGCCCGGCATCGGCGGGCACTCGATCGTCCGCACCGCGCCCGCCGCCATCATCAGCTCGGCGACCTGCTTGAGCGAGTAGTTGCGCATCGCCGTGTCGTTGGGATGGTCGTCGATGTTGATGTTGGGGATCGGCAGCCCGAACCGATCGCGCTTGTTCGGATGCAATGACACCTGGTTGGTCTCGATCGGCATGTCCTCGCCGTTGATGAACGTGCCGGCGAGGTGGTCGTACGCCTCGATATCAGACGTGAACTCGCGGCCCCAGGCGCCGGGATTGAGGAACGCCGCGAAATACGGCAGCCCGAGCGCGCAGGTGCCGAACACGTAGCCGCCGCAGAAGCCGCGCTTGTCCTCGTGCGGCCACTCATCGCGCACCAGCCCCGAGGCGGTCGTGCCGCGGTACATGTTCACCGGCTTGTCGAAGACGCCGTAGACGTAGCCGGTCATGTGCCGGGTGTAGTTCTTGCCGACCATGCCCGAGGAGTTGCCCAGGCCCTCGGGATAGACGTTCGAGGCCGAGTTGAGCAGCAGCCGCGGGCTCTCGATCGCATTGCACGCGACGACCACGACGCGAGCCTTCTGGAGGTGCTGTTGGCCGCTCCTGTCGGCATAGAGCACGCCGGTGACCTTGCCCTTCGGGTCGTGCTCGACGCGCAGCGCCATGCAGTCGGCGCGGAGTTCGAGGTTGCCCGTCGCCTCGGCCTTCGGAATCTCGGTGTAGAGCGTCGACCACTTGGCGCCCGACTTGCAGCCCTGCATACAGAAACCGATCTGGTCGCACGCGTTGCGGCCATCGCGCGGCTGCGCATTGATCGCCATATACGAAGTATCGACCAGCTCGTAGCCGACACGCCGGGCGCCGAGGCTCAGGATCTTGTAGTTGTTGGTCGGCGGCAGATGGGGGATGCCGTTGGTGCCGGTCACGCCCATCTTGTCCTCGGCCTTGGCGTAGAACGGCTCCAGGTCGGAGAGCGACAGCGGCCAATCCATGAGACTGGCGCCCGCCACCGCGCCGTATCGGGTCCGCGCCTGGAACTCGTGGGCGTGCCAGCGCAGCGATAGCCCGGCCCAGTGCACCGTCGATCCGCCCACCGTCTTGCACACCCAGGTCGGCGAGCGCGGCCAGTTCCTGGCGATCGAGCCCCGTCCGGTGACGGTCCGCTCATCGAGCCAGGACAGCTTGTGGTACATCGTGTACTCGTCGTTCTCGAAGTCGGTGAGCTTGAGGCGGGGCCCGGCTTCCAGCACGACCACCTTGATGCCCTTGTGGCAGAGTTCGTTGGCAAGCGTACCGCCGGACGCGCCCGAGCCGATCACGACGACGACGCCGTCGTCGTCCTCCTCGAAAGTCACGGCGGCGACTTCGTCGTCCATCACGTCGTCTCGACGGCGGGTCATCGGCTTCCCCTGGGCGCTGGAACACGAACGCCGGATTGTGCTTCGTTTCCGGTCGCCCGGCAAGGCGGTCCGCCACCCGGAGGCCCCCGTCCTGCACCCGAGGCGCGTGACGTTACCGTGGCGGGCGTCGGCTATAGTGGCCCGATGACTGCAATCGCCGATGTCATGGGCCTAGCCGGATCGCCGGCGAACCACCGCGTGTTGGTGGCGATGTCGGGCGGTGTCGATTCCTCCGTGGTGGCGGCACTCCTCAAGGACGCCGGTTTCACGGTGATCGGCATCACCCTGCAGCTCTACGATCACGGCCGCGCCCGGGGGCGGGCTGGCGCGTGCTGCGCCGGCGCCGACATCCATGATGCGCGGGCGGTAGCGGCGCGGCTTGGCATCCCGCACTACGTGCTCGACTATGAGGAGCGTTTCCGCGCCGCCGTGATCGAGCCGTTCGCGACCGCCTACGCGGCGGGCGAGACGCCGATCCCCTGTGTCCGCTGCAACGAGACCGTGAAGTTCACCGATCTCGTGGCAACCGCTCGCGATCTCGGCGCAAGCGCGCTGGCGACGGGTCACTATGCTCGACGGCTCATCGGCGGCGATGGCCCCGAGCTCCATCGGGCTCACGATGGCGCGCGCGATCAGAGCTACTTCATGTTCGCCACGACCGCGGCCCAGCTCGACTTTTTGCGCTTCCCGCTCGGCGCCCTGGCGAAGGCGGAGACGCGGCGCCTGGCGGCGCGCTTTGGTCTGGCGACAGCGGAGAAGCCGGACAGCCAGGATATCTGCTTCGTGCCAGAGGGGCGCTACGGCGCGGTCGTTGAGCGGCTCAAGCCTGAAGCCGCCGAGCCGGGCGAGGTGATCGACCTCGCCGGCCGCGTGATCGGCACGCATCGCGGCATCATCCACTACACGGTCGGCCAGCGCCGCGGGCTCGGCGTGGCGGGCGGCGCTCCGCTCTACGTCGTGCGCCTTGATGCGGCCCGGCGGCGCGTCGTGGTTGGCCCGCGGTCCGCGCTCGCCTGCCGGCGGATCACGCTCAAGGCGTTGAATTGGCTCGGCGCCTCGCCCCCCGCTGCCGGCGACCCGCTGACGGTGAAGCTGCGCTCGACCCATCCCGGAGCGGCCGCCTGTTTCACGCTCGCGGGCGCCGGCGGGACCGTCGATCTCGCTACGCCAGAGCTTGGTGTCGCGCCGGGGCAGGCGTGCGTCTTCTATCGCGCTGAACGGCTGCTCGGGGGCGGCTGGATCGCGGCGACGGACGCGGCCAGCGCCTCACTTGACGTCGCGGCGCTTGGTGCCTTATGAGGGCGCTCTCGGGCGGGGTAGCTCAGCTGGTTAGAGCAGCGGAATCATAATCCGCGTGTCGGGGGTTCGAATCCCTCCCCCGCTACCGTTTTCATCAGTGAAGTCAACGAGTTAGAGGAGGGGTTGGCTCGCTACTCGTGGACCATCGCGTTCTCGGAAGCAGGGCGGAAGCAGGCGGAAGCAAATCGGGCCTCTCGCTGTCGCTGCGAGGCGCGCGCCCGCCGCGTCAAAAAAGGGGGTGCCGTTCTTTC
>VGEJ01000135.1 GCA_016869335.1 Alphaproteobacteria bacterium
CGGCGCCGGCGCGCGGCCGCGGGGCGGCGATCACCGGCTGGGTGGCGATGGCCTTGATCCTCGCGGTTGTTGTTGGCGGCGGCATCTTCGCCAAGGAGCGCATCGTCGCCACCTGGCCGCCAGCGGCCAAGCTCTATGACATGATCGGTCTGCCGGTGGCGGACCCCGGCTATGGCCTCGAGCCGCGCAACGTCGCATCGGCTCAGGAAATGGATGGCGATGTCCCGGTGCTGGTGGTGTCGGGTGAGGTCGTGAATACCTCGGGCGAGACCCGCGCGGTGCCACGGCTGCGTGGCGCGCTGCTCGATGTGCGCGAGCGCGAGATCTTCTTCTGGGTGTTCGCCACCGCCAACGCCACGTTGGCTGCGGGCGAGGTTACCCCGTTCAGCACGCGCGTGCCGAATCCGCCAACCAACGCCCGGCGGATCGCGGGCACGTTCGTGAAGGCCGAGTAGGCGGTCGCGATGAGGGGCGGCCGCTGATGGCGCGCGTCCTGGTGGCGGAGGACGATGGGGCACTCGCCGAGTTCCTGCGCCACGCGCTCACCGGCCGCGGCCACGAGGTCACGGTCGTCGGCGACGGCGGGGCCGCAGGGCGCGCCTTGGCGCGCGGCCGTTACGAGCTTCTGATCTCCGATGTCGTCATGCCCGTGGTCGATGGCATCGCGCTCTCACTCAAGGTCGAGGCCCAGCACCCCGATGTCCGGATCATCCTGATGTCCGGATACCCGCAGGAACAGCGGCGCATCCACAGCCTCGAAGGGCTGATCGCGGCCACGCTGGCCAAGCCGTTCACGCCGCAGCAACTCTATGCCGCGGTCGAACGGGCGCTCGGCAGCGGGCAAAGCGGGGTCGCCTGACGAAGCTCAGAAGCGGCGCAAGAGCCGGGTGATGTAGTTGCGCTCGACGACGGGGCGAGAGGGATCGCCGGCCCGACGATACAGCTCGTCAATGATGCGCCGGGCGCGCTGCACGTCGCCTTCCTCAGGTATCTCGACCTCTCCATCGACGCCGAGCCCGCCATCGTCCTCGACGCCGCGACCAAACGGATCCTGACCGCGGCCGCGGCGGCGGGCCGCGCCCTGTCCGGGTTCGTCGGACAGGCGCTCGATCATCTGCGCCAAAGCCGCCTGCGCGCCCCGCCGCAGTTCCTCGATCGCCCGGGTCTGCGGGTCGATCGCCAATCCGCTGTCGCCCTCGCCGAGCGCGTCGCGCGCGCGCCGCATCGCCTGCTCGGCTTGGCCGAGGCCGTCCGGGATGCCGCCAAGCTCCCCTAGCATGGCCATGATCTCGCCGAGCTGGCGGCGCAGCGCTTCCTGCTGGCAGGCCAGCGCTTGGGCGCCGTCCGTCGCGCCTGACTGGGCGTCGCGGAAGGTCTGATCGAGAAGTTGCTGCTGGCGGCGGGTCAGGGCGCCGAGCTCGCCAAGGGCGCGTTGCGCGGCCTCGTCGCTCGGCGAGGGCCGCGTGCCCGCCCGCAGGTTCTCGAGCATGTCCTGAAGCTCGGCGAGAAGGTCCTGCGCGCGCTCCCTGGACCCCGACTGGTTGAGGCGGCGCACGTCTTCCAACATGCGCTGCAGGTCCTGGCGCGAGAGCGTGTTCGCGTCGGGCCCGATCTCGGGCAGCGCGCTGCCGCGCTCGGCCTGCCGCGCAGCCTGCTCTGCCAGTGCCTGGAGGAAGCGATCGAGCGCCGCCTCGAGCTGGCGCATCAGCGCCTCGATCTCGGCGTCGGGCGCGCCGCGCGCCAGCGCCTCCCGGAGCGCTTCCTGGGCGCGTCGAAGCTCGGCCTCCGCCTGGGCGGCGGCGCCGTCCTCGGCACGCCGCGCGGTCTGCCACAGGGTTTCCTGCGCTTCACGCAACGCCTCGGGCGAGCGGTCGTAGCGCAGCCGTTTCGCCGCCGACTGCAACCCGAGAAAGGCCGCCAGGTCGTCGTGATAGCTCTCGCTGAGGCGGGATAGCGCTTCGAGGGCATCGGCCACCGACTCACGTGCCGTCTCGTCCTGGGCCAGCCGTTTGCGCTGCTCGGCGATGGCGCGCGCCACCGGGTTGGTGAACGCCCGCTCGGGCAGCGTCATCGCGAACGGCGCCGATAGCCCGGTCTGAGCGATGCCGTCCTCGGCCTGCAAGTGCAGCACGACGGGCAGCCCCGCCCAGGGATGGGCGGTGAGGTCGCGGTAGGTCACGCCGACCGACCGGCGGGGATCTGCGCCGGCGCCGGCCAGAGCGATCGCGAACGTCTCGTCGGGGTCAGCCGCACGCCGGACCACGAGCCGCACCGACGCGACCCGGTAGTCATCCGTCGCGGTATGGCTAACCCGCAGTGCGCCGCGCGCGCTCGCTGCCGGCTCGCTCGCGAACCCGACCGCCGGCGGCTGATCGGGGACCACCGTCAGGCGCCACTGGCCGAGCGTCCGTCCATCCTGTTCGATCCGGATCTCGCCGCCGTGATCGAGCGCGAGCCGCAACTCGAAGTTCATCGAATCGACCGCAGCGAACCGGGTCGCGGCGCCAGCCTGCAAGAGGCTCGGCAAGCCGCGCCCGCCATGCACCGAGGCGACGAGTTTGCTGCCCTGTGGGACGCCGGCCGCCTCGGCGACCGCCGGATCGAGGTAGCGCGGCGGCAGGGCGGTGTAGGCGGGCGGTGACACCCAAGCCTCGAGCTGGCCGGGGAGCGCCGTCGGCCCGCCGAGCGTCGGCATGAGCGCGCGCCCGAGGCGCACCTCAGCGTCCTCGCCGCCAACCGCGATCCCGATGACCAGCAGCAGCCCGACGGCCGCACGGAAGCCACGCTGGTCGCGTTGGGCAAGGCCGGCGCGCGGAACGCCAACCCGCAAATGCCTCGTGCCGGTCCGCAGCCGCCGCTGATGCTCGGTCCACAGCGCCGCGGTCATCGCGTCGCCCGGCGACCCTGCAAGCTGATCGGCGGCGCTGGCGATGGGGCGATGGCGCAGGCCGCTGGCCGCTTCGATGCGGCGCACCGCCGCGGCCATGACCGGCCACCTGGTGCGCTGCGCGGCATGAATCAGCGCGGCGGCCAACGTCGCGGCCGTCGCCAGCAGTGCGGCTAGGTGGAGCCAGCCCGGCACCCAGCGCCACACATCGAGCAGGGCAAGCGCCACGAACAAGCCGAGGAGCGCCATCGTCGGCCACAGCGCAGGCCACGCCTGCTCCCACCACAGCGCCAGCCGGGCGCGTGCGATCGGCGCTCTCATGCCGCTCCTCGGCGCGCGACCGGGCGCTCCCCGAGCCAGTCGGGGACGGTCTCGAGCGCGAGCATATCGGTGACGGTGAGCCGGCGGCGCACCACCGCGAAGGCATTGCCGCTGACCATCACTTCGGGCACCAGCGCCCGGGCATTGTAGGTTGAGCTGTTGACGGCGCCGTAGGCGCCCGCCGATGCGACGACCAGGACATCGCCGGCGGCGACCGGCGGCAGCGGCCGCTCGCGCGCAAAAAAGTCGGAGCTCTCGCACACGGGCCCGACGACATCGACCGGCGCCCGCTCCGCGCCCGCGGCCGGGGCGCGCACCGGCAGGATCTCGTGGTAGGCGCCGTAAAGGGCGGGGCGGATGAGATCGTTCATCGCCGCATCGACTACGACGAAGGCTCGCGCCTTGTTCCGCTTGCACAGGATCACCTGCGTCACCAGAACGCCCGCGTCGCCGACCAGGGCGCGGCCCGGCTCGCAAATGATCTCGGCACCGAGCGGGGCGATGACGCGGCGAACCACCGCCCCATAGTCGGCAGGCGAAGGCACGGTCTCGCTCTGGCCCTCGACGGCAAAACGGTAGGCGATGCCCAGGCCGCCGCCGAGGTCGATGCGTCGGATGCCGTGGCCGTCCGCTCGCAGCATGGCCACGGCGTCGGCGACGCGGCAAAACGCCGCCTCGAGTGGCACGAGCGAGGTCATCTGCGAGCCGATGTGGATCGCGATCCCCGCGATCGCGAGCCCGGGCAGCGCGGCCGCTCTGCGGTACGCCACGCGGGCATCGGGCCACGGGATGCCGAACTTATCCGAGGCGCGCCCGGTCGCGATCTTGTCGTGCGTCAGGGCATCGATGTCCGGGTTGATTCTGATGGCCACGGCAGCCCGAGTGCCGCGCGCGTGGGCGAGCGCGGAGAGGGTCTCGATCTCGGCCTCCGATTCGACATTGAACTGCCCGATCCCAGCGGCCAGCGCCTGAGCGAGCTCGGCGCGCGTCTTGCCGACGCCGGAGAACACCACCTGGGCGGGTCGAATGCCGGCGGCCAGCGCCCGCTCGAGCTCGCCGCCCGAGACCACGTCCGCCCCGGCACCGAGCTCCGCGAAAGCGCGCACCACCGCGAGGTTGCCATTGGCCTTGATCGAATAGCAGATGGTGGCATCGAGGCCGCCCAGCGCCGCCGCAAACGCGGCGTACGCGCGCACCAGGGCGCCACGCGAGTAGCAGTAGAACGGGGTACCCACCGCCTCGGCGATGCGCGGCAGCGGCACGTCTTCGACGTGCATGACGCCATTGCGATAGGCGAACTCGGACACCGGCTCTTCCTAGCTCTGCGCCGAGCCGCCGTTCGCCGTCGGCGCGTCGAGCGCGCTCGGCGGTGCCTCCAGCTCGCCCTTGCGGCCGCAGCCACTGAGGCCGAGGACCGCGATGATGGCGACAGCGCCGGCGAGCCGCCCGATCCTGCACCACATGGCGCGATCCTAGCCCAGCTTCGGTTGCGAAAGACAGCGCTGGCGCGCTTCGGCGATTGCCTCGCGGACGCGTTCAGGGGCCGTGCCGCCGAGGCTCGTGCGGCTGCGCACCGAGTTCTCGACCCCGAGCACCGCGTAGACCTCCTCGGTGATGCCCGGTTCGATGGCGCGGAGATCGGCTAGGCTCAAGGCTTCGAGGGCGCAGCCCCTGGCGTCGGCGAGGCGTACGATCCGCCCGGTGATCTCATGGGCGGGCCGGAAAGCCATGCCGAGCCGCCGCACCAGCCAGTCGGCGAGATCCGTCGCGGTGGCGTGCCCCGCACCCGCAGCTCGCCGCAGCGCCGCCTCGTCGGGAGTCATGTCAGTGATCATGCCGGCCATGGCCGCCAGGCTCAGCGCCAGCCCATCGGCGGCGGCGAACACCGGCGGCTTGTCCTCCTGCATGTCCTTGGCATAGCTTAGCGGCAGCCCTTTCATCACCGCCAGCAACCCAGTCAGCGCACCGAGGATGCCGCCTGCCTTGGCGCGCACCAGCTCGGCCGCGTCAGGGTTGCGTTTCTGCGGCAACATGGAGGAGCCGGTGGTGAAGGCATCCGACAGCCTGATGAACGTGAACGCCGGACTGGACCACAGGATGATCTCGTCCGCCAGGCGCGAGAGGTGCATGGCACAGAGCGCGGCGACGCTCAGGTACTCGATCGCGAAGTCGCGGTCCGACACCGCATCGAGGGAATTGCGCGCCGGTCCGGCGAACCCCAGCGCGGTGGCGGTGGCGAAACGATCGATCGGGAACGCGGTCCCGGCCAGCGCGCCGGCGCCGAGCGGCGACTCATTCAGGCGGGTGCGGCAGTCGCGGGCCCGGCCGCGGTCGCGCGCGAGCATCTCGACGTACGCCATCAGGTGATGGCCGAGCGTCACCGGCTGCGCGACCTGGAGGTGGGTGTAGCCAGGCATGATCGTCTCGGCGTGCGCCGCCGCCTTGTCGAGCAGCGCACACTGCAGCGCCATGATCTCACCGTCGAGCCGGTCGAGGGCGGTCCGCACCCACAGCCTGAAGTCGGTCGCGACCTGGTCGTTGCGCGAGCGCGCCGTGTGCAGGCGCCCCGCCGGCTCCCCGATCAACTCGTGCAGCCGCGCCTCGACGTGGGTGTGGATGTCTTCGAGGGCGGGATCGAACCGGAAGGTGCCGGCCGCGATCTCGGCCTCGACGGTATCCAGTCCGCTCAAGATCGCGTTACCCGCCGCGGGCGGAATGATGCCTTGAGCCACCAGCATGCTAGTGTGCGCGCGCGATCCGGCGATGTCCTCGGCGAACAGGCGCCGGTCGACCTCGATCGAGGCGTTGATGATGCGCATGATCTCGGCCGGAGCGCCGGTGAAGCGGCCGCCCCACAAGGTCAATGGTTTGTCTCGCGGTTCGCTCATGCCAGCACCGACGATGGCGGTTGGGCAACGGGGTCGGGGCCGTCGCCGTTCGAGGACGCTGATCGTAACGGCTTGGCGCGCCGCCGTCGCGCTCGTCATGCTTGCGCTCGTGGTGGTCGGGCACGGCGCTCAGGCGGATGATGCCGCCGTCCTGCGCCGGGGCGAGATGCAGAACTTCGTCCTGGCGCCCCCGGGGCAGCCGCCGCCCGCGGCGACCTTCGCCAACCGTGCGGGCGCGGACCGGGACATCGGGTCCTATCGCGGCCGCGTCGCGGTGGTCAATTTCTTTGCCACCTGGTGCGTGCCGTGCCGCCAGGAGATGACCTCGCTTGACCGCCTGCAGCAGGCGCTCGGCACCGCCGACCTCGTCGTCATCGTGATCTCCGAGGACCGCGGCAGCGCCAGCGTTGTCGAGCCGTTCCTGGCCGAGCTCGGGATCACGCACCTGAACGAGCTCTTGTTCGACGACGGCATGCGCGGCGCCCGCGCGCTGCGGGTCATCGGCCTGCCGACGACCATCGTGTTCGATCGCGCCGGCAGCGAATTGGGCCGGCTGGCCGGCCCCGCCGAGTGGGACAGCCCGGAGGCTCAGGCGCTCCTGCGCCACTTCATCGCCCAAGCGGGCTCACGACCACAGCCCCGGGGCCCCCGTCATGATAGGATCGCAACCCGGAGCAATCGCAGGGAGTCGCTCGTGAAGATCGTCAATGCCGTCGCGATGGTGCTCACCATCGTCGGGGCGCTCAACTGGGGCCTCGTCGGGCTGTTTCAGGTCGATCTGGTGGCGGCGATCTTCGGCGGTCAGGGCCAGGCCGGCGCGATCGTCGTCTACCTCATAGTCGGCCTGGCCGGCATCTACG
>VGEJ01000136.1 GCA_016869335.1 Alphaproteobacteria bacterium
CGCCTGGCTGTGGGCGCCGGGGGGACGGAAGGGCGGCCGAGTCCCCGCCTGCGCGAGCTCCTCGGCCTGCGGCCGGGCGGCACGGTCGGCTTCCAGGGCCTGCTGGCGACCCTGCCGGCGGGCGCGGCCGATGCCCTCGAATACGATGTACGGCGCCTGCGCGAGCATGGCGCCCCGTTCAGCCGCACCATCGAGCTCGCGCCGAGCCATCGGCTGGTCGAGGTGATCGGGACTGTACTCAGGGACGGCCGCGGCAGGCGCCTCGGCGAGGCGCTGTGGTTCCGCGACATCAGCGAGCGGCAGGCGGCATCGGACCGCGCGCAGGCGCAACTCTCGGCCCTGCTCACCGAGCACGATCGCCTGCGTGAGACGGTCGAACTGCTGAGTTTCCCGGTGTGGCGGCGCGACCCCGACCTGACCCGACCTGGGGCAACGCGCGCTACATTGAGCTCGTCGGCGCGGCGGAAGGGCCGGCCGGCACGCTGCGCGAGCTCGGGCCATCGTCCGAGCGCTCCCAGGCCAGGGCGCTGGCACGACGGGCGCAGGTGAGCGGCGTGCCCCAGGAAGAAACCCGACACGTCGTCGTCGAGGGCCAGCGGCGGCTGTTCCTGGTGCGCGATACGCCACTCGGACTAAACGGTGCGCTGGTCGGCGTCGGTCTCGACGTCAGCGAGCACGACGAGCTCAGGAGCGAGCTTGTCCGGCGCGCGGAATCCGAGGCCGCGGTATTGGAAAGCCTGGCAACTCCGGTGGAGATCTACGGCCGCGACAAGCGCCTCAAGTTCGCCAACCGTGCCTTCTCCAACCTGTGGCGACTCTACGAGAGTTGGCTCGCCAGCCGCCCGACCCAGGGCGAGGTGCTCGACGCCATGCGGCGCAACCGCACCCTGTCCGAACAGGCCGGTTTTCCTGCCTTTGCGGCTGCCCGGCTGAGGCTCTTTACCGATCTCATCGACCCGATGGAGGAGCTGCTCCACCTTCCCGATGGCACGACGCTGCGCATGGTGGTGACGCCGCACCCCGATGCCGGGCTTCTGTACTTCTATCAGGACGTCAGCGACCGCCTGGAGCTGGAGCGGGCCCGCAACCTGTTGATTGCGGTCCAGCGCGCGACGCTCGACAACCTGGCCGAGGCGGTTGCGGTATTCGGGTCGGACGGTCGCCTCAAGTTGTGGAACCCGCGCTATGCCCGCATGTGGCAGCTCGATGCCGGGTTCCTCGCCAGCCAGCCGCACATCGGCGACGTGATCGAGCGCTCGCGCGCGCTACTCGACACCGGCGGCGATTGGCTGGCCCAAAAGGAGATACTGACTATCTCGGCGATCGAGCGCGTCAGCGGCGCTTCTCGGCGCGAGCGCCCCGATGGCGTCGTGCTCGATCACGTGTGGGTTCCGCTCCCTGACGGTGGCACGCTCAGCACCTATGTCGATGTCACCGACTCGACTCGGATCGAGCGCGCGTTGCGCGAGCGCAACGAGGTGCTTCTTGCCGCCGAAGAGCTCAAGGCGCACTTCCTCGCGAGCGTCTCCTACGAGCTGCGGACGCCGCTCAGCACCGTCATCGGCTTCAGCGAGATGCTGTCGCGTCAGTACTTTGGCCCGCTGAACGAGGAGCAGCACGAGTACACCCAGGGTATCATCTCCGCTTCACACCAGCTTCTCCACCACATCGACTACATCCTCGACCTCGCCTCCATCGAAGCCGGCCGTATCGAGCTACACCCCGAACCCTTCGTCGTCGAAACCATGCTCGCTGGCGCGCTCGACGCGGTCGGCCCGGCCGCGCGGCGCAAGGGGATCGCGTTGCAGCTCGATGGTGTCGACGGCCTCGGCGAGGTGGTGGCCGATGAACGGCGCATCCGCCAGGCGCTCGTCGAGCTGCTCTCCGCGGTGCTCCGCACCACCCCGGGCAGCGGCGCGGTACGGCTCGAGGCCAGGCGCGACGGTGGGGGCGTTGCGTTCGCGGTGAGTGGCACCGTGCCGCCGAGCGTCGGTGCACCGTACCGCCCAGCCACCCCTTAGGGTCGGGCGTGGCGCCCTTCCAGGACCCTCACGGCGGCTTTCAGGTCGTGCTCGCGCGGAGCCTGTTCGAGCTTCACGGCGGCCGCGTGAGCATCGCGGGACAACCATCCAGCGGCGTACACATCGCTTGCTGACTGCCGGTCCGGGCCGAGTCGGGTACGGCGCCGCCCCGTGCGAGCGCGGGCTGAGCCCGAGGCTCCCAGCCGCGCCTCCGCCGAGCTAGCGGACCGGCAGGCCCTTGGTGGTCGAGTACTCGAAGTGGAGGGCACGGCCGGGGAAGACGCGGCCGTAGATCGCGTGCGCGGCCATCGCCGCCTCGGCGAAGCCGCTGAGGATGAGCTTCAGCTTGTTCGGGTACGAGGCGATGTCTCCGATCGCGTACACCCCCGGCAAGCTCGATTCGCAGGTCGCCGGATCGATCGCGATCCGATCGCGCTCGAGCCTGACACCCCACTCGGCGATCGGCCCGAGGCTCGTCGCCAGGCCAAAGAACGCGAGCAGCGCATCCGCCGGCAGCAGCTTGCGCTCGCCGGTGAGCAGCGCGACTTCGACTGCCGCCAGCACGCCGCCCGAGCCGTGCACACCCGCGATCTGGTAGGGCACGACCAGCTCGACCTTGCCGGCCGCTGCCAAGGCGTGCAGCCGGGCGACGCTGTCCGGAGCGGCGCGGAACTTGGCGCGGCGGTGGACCATGGCAACCGAGGCGGCGACGTCAGCCAGCGCGATCGCCCAATCGACGGCGGAATCACCCCCGCCCGCGATCACCACGCGCTTGCCGGCGAAGTCGGCCCGCCGGCGCACGAGGTAGAACACGCTCTTGCCCTCGAACTCCTCGATACCGGCGAGCGGGGGCCGGTTCGCGGCGAACACACCGCCGCCCGCGCTGATCACCACAGCGGTGGCCTGCACCCGCGCGTCCGCGGTCTCGAGACGCCAGAGGCCATCCGTGGTCCGTACGAGGCGCTCGACCCGTGCCCCAAGCCGGTAAAGGGGCGCGAACGGCGCTGCCTGTTGGACCAGGCGCTCGATGAGGTCTTGTGCCGAGATCACGGGGTAGCCGGGGATGTCGTAGATCGGCTTCTCGGGGTAGAGCGCGGCGCATTGGCCGCCGACCACATCTAGCGCGTCGAACACCTGGCAGCGCATGCCGAGCATGCCGGCCTCAAAGACCGTGAACAGCCCCACCGGCCCAGCTCCGACTATCGCGATATCGGCTCGCGCGTCGCTCCCGCTCATCGCCGCCCCCGGATCGCTCTTTGGCGCGGCTACCTTGGCGGCAAGGCGGCCCGTTATCAAGGCTCGCGGATGCGTTGCACGAGGCCGTAGCGGCGCGCTACAAGGCGCGATGGCGCGCCGACGCCAAGCCACCGTAGCTCTCCCGACACTCGTCGCGACGGCCGCCCTCGCCAAAGCACTGGCCCGCTGCGTGCGGCCGGGCGACATCATCGGGCTCTCCGGCCCGCTCGGCAGCGGCAAAACGACCTTCGCCCGGTTCTTCGTGTCGGCGCGGGGTGGCGAACGCGAAGAGGTGCCGAGCCCGACGTTCAGCCTGGTTCAACTCTACGAGCTTCCCGGTGGTACGATCTGGCATTTCGACCTGTTTCGGCTGTCCCGGCCCGAGGAGGCCTATGAGCTGGGCATCGAGGACGCTTTCGATGAGGGAATCAGCGTGATCGAATGGTCCGAGCGGCTGGGACGGCTGCTGCCTGACACGGCTCTCGTGCTGACCTTCGAGCACATCAGCGGCGCCCGGCACGTGCATCTCGCTGCCGACGATGCGTGGTCCAGCCGGCTCTCGGCACTCATCGCCAATGCCTGAGCACGAGGCCGCGATCGCGGCGTTCCTGACTGCCGCCGGGTTCGGCCGGGCGCGCCGTCGGCCACTGGCCGGCGATGCCTCGTCGCGCCGCTACGAACGGCTCACGCTGCCGGGCGGCCGGCGCGCGCTCTTGATGGACGCGAGCGCGGCGCGGGCCAGCGTGCCGCCGTTCCTGCGCGTTCAGGCCCTGCTCGCGGCGCGCGGGTACAGCGTTCCCGAGATCTACGCGGCAGCGCCGGATGCCGGCCTGGTGGTGGTGGAGGATTTCGGCGAACGGGGCTTCGCCCGCCGCGCGGCCGACCCCGCTTGGGCGGACGCGCTCTATGGCGCTGCCGTCGATGTGCTGCTCGATCTGGGACGGTGTCCCGCGATCGACGTCCCGGCCTACGACGACGCCTGCGTGATCGAGGAGGTCGAGCGGTTTCTCCTCTGGTATGTGCCGGCCCTGACCGGTCGCCCGGCGCTGACCCTTGCCTCGGAAGCGTTCGTAGCGTTGTGGCAGGAGCTGCTGCCGCAGGCCCGTTTCGGCGGCGAGATCCTCGTCCTGCGAGACTTCCATGCCGACAATCTGTTCTGGCTGCCCGACCGGCCGGGCCTCAATCGGGTCGGACTGATCGATTTTCAGGATGCCGTTATCGGACCGCCGGCCTACGATCTGGTATCGCTGCTCGAGGACGTGCGCCATATCGTGCCGTCGGACGTCGCGGCGCGCATGCGCGCCCGGTATGTCGCCGGCAGCGGCCTCGACCCGGAGGCATTCGCCGCCTCGGCGGCAATATTGGGGGCGCAACGCACGACCAAGATCATCGGCCTCTTCACCCGCCTCCTGGTGCGCGACAGCAAGCCCCGCTACCTCGCCATGATCCCGCGCGCCTGGCAGATCCTGGAAGCGAATCTCGAGCATCCCGCCCTCGCCGAGCTGAAGCGCTGGTTCGCGCGCACCGTACCGCACGAGCATCGCCACCGGGTCCCCTCGCTCGCGGCATGAGCGCGGCTTTCCCGGAGTGCGCGATGGTGCTCGCCGCCGGGCTCGGGACACGGCTGAGGCCGCTCACCGACCACCGTCCGAAGCCACTCGTGCAGATCGCCGGCACCGCCATGATCGATCACGTGCTGGACCGGCTGGCCGCGGCCGGGGTGCGGCGCGCCGTGGTCAACCTCCACTACCGCGGTGATCTGCTGCGCGCGCATCTGAGCGGCAGGCGCGAGCCGGCCGTCGTCTTTTCGGACGAGACTGACGCGTTGCTGGAAACCGGCGGCGGGGTGAAGCAGGCGCTGTCGCTACTCGGCCCGGCCCCGTTCTTTGCCATCAACGGCGATGTGTTCTGGCTCGACGGCGTCGTGCCCGCGCTCACGCGCCTCGCGCGGGCATTCGACCCGGAGCGGACGGACGCACTCCTCCTGGTGCAGTCGACGGTGTCGGCGATCGGCTATGACGGCGCGGGAGATTACTTCCTCACCGCCGATGGCGCCCTGCGGCGGCGGCGGGCGGTCGAAGTCGCGCCGTTCGCCTTCGCCGGGGTGCAGCTTCTGCACCCGCGGCTGTTCGCCACCGCCCCGGCGAGCGCGTTCTCGCTCAATGTGCTGTACCACCGCGCCGAGGCCACGGGCCGACTGGCCGGATTGCGCCACGACGGGGTGTGGATTCATATTGGCCGGCCGCACGATCTCGTAGCCGCCGAGGCGGCGCTGGCGGCGCTCTGAAGCACGGCGCGTGGGCACCGTCTACACGATCCCGCCCGGCGCGCCCTTCCTGGACGAGCTCGCCGCCGGAATCACCGCCCGCGAGGGTGACACCCCCCTCGGCCTCGCGGGGATCACCGTACTGCTGCCGACCCGGCGCGCCTGCCGCGCGTTGACTGAGGCGTTCCTCCGCACCGGCGGCGGCCGCCCGATGATGCTGCCGACGGTGCGTCCACTCGGCGATGTCGATGACGCCGAACTGGTGCTCACGGCGGCGAGCCATGGCGGCGACGACGCGTTGGCGATCCTGCGACTCCCGCCACCGGTCCCGGCGCTGCGCCGCCAGCTGCTGCTGACCCGCCTCATCCTTGCCAGTGCCGGGGCCGAACCAGAGCGTGATGCGGGCGATGGTCTCGATCCGGCCAAGGCCACACACCTCGCGGCGGCGCTTGCCGCGCTGCTCGATGAGATCCAGATCGAGGGCTGCGATCTCGGCGCGCTCGATCACCTCGTTCCGGCCGAGTACGCCGCGCACTGGCAGGAGACGCTCGATTTCCTCGCCATCCTCACCGAGCACTGGCCGCGAATCCTGGCCGAGGAGGGCTGCCTCGATCCGGCGATCCACCGCAATGCGCGGCTGCGGGCGCTCGCCGAGCAATGGCGGGCCGTGCCGCCCGAGCGCTCAGTGATAGCGGCGGGGTCGACCGGCAGCGTCCCCGCTACGGCCGAGCTGTTGCGCGCCATCGCAACGCTGCCCAACGGCGCCGTCGTGCTGCCAGGCCTCGATCCGACGCTCGACGATGCGGCGTGGGCGGCGATCGATGCGGGTCATTCCCAGGCGGGTCTCAAGCAGCTTATCGAGGGCTTGGGACTGGCACGCGGCGATATCGCGCCGTGGCACGCCACTCTCGGCGAACCAAGCGAGCGGGTCCGCCTGGTCGGCCGCGCTTTGCGTCCGGCCGAGGCCCCGCCGTTGCCGCCCGAGCCACCGGCGCCTGACGCCTTGAGCGGCCTCACCTGGATCGATTGTGCCTCGCCCCATCAGGAGGCCGGCGTGATTGCGATCCTGCTGCGCGAAGCGCTGGAGCGGCCAAACGAGACGGCGGCCCTGGTCACCGCCGACCGCGACCTCGCCCGCCGAGTGGCCACGGAGCTGGCACGTTGGGACATCGCAATCGACGATTCGGCCGGCGTCCCCCTGGCCCAGACCCCGCCCGGGGTGTTCCTTCGCCTGACCGCGGCGCTCGCCGCCGCGGGGGCGGCACCCGTGCCCCTGCTCGCCGCGCTCAAGCATCCCCTGGCCACCGCCGGCTTGCCCGCCGGCCTCTTCCGCGCCCGGGTGCGACGGCTCGAACGCAAGCTCCTCCGGGGCCTGCGGCCGGCACGCGACCTCTCCGGGCTGATCGAGGCGCTGCGCGCG
>VGEJ01000137.1 GCA_016869335.1 Alphaproteobacteria bacterium
TCGCCTCATTCCGGGTGCGGGCGGCCGACGACCGCACATTCGAGAACGTCGGGATGCGTAAGTAGCACTTCCTCGATCTCGCGCGGGTAGATGTTGCTGCCGCCGGAGATGATCATATCTTTGGAGCGGTCCTTGAGGGTCAGGTAGCCATCGGCATCAAAGGCGCCGACGTCGCCGGTGTGCAGCCAGCCGTCCGCCAGCGCCCGTGCCGTCGCTTCCTCGTTGCGCCAGTAGCCCTCCATCACCACGTCGCCGCGCACCAGGACCTCACCGGTCTCACCCGTCGGCAGATCGCGATCCTCGGAGTCGACGACACGTACCTCGACACAGCTCTGGGCATGCCCAACCGATGCCAGCCGCTCCTCATGGCGAGGATGCGCCGTGTCGACGTGGTCGGCACGCGACAGCACGGTGATCGTCATGGGGCTCTCACCCTGGCCGTAGGCCTGCACGAGCTTAGGTCCGAAGCGTTGCAGGGCGCGCTTGGCATCGGCGACGTACATCGGGCCGCCGCCATAGAGAATGCCCTTGAGATTGCTCGTGTCGGCATCCGATGGATATTCGACGAAGCGCTTGACCATCGTCGGCGCCGCGAAGAAAGCTACTTCCGGGTGACGTCCGATCAGCCGGTAAAGTTCCTCCGGTTCGAAGCCGCCGGATTCCGGTATCGCCTGGCGTGCGCCCCGGGCGACGAAAGGCAATGCCCACAGACCCGCCCCGTGCGAGATCGGTGCGGCGTGCACCACTGTGCCGCGCGGACTGACCTCGTCGATGTCGATAAAGAAGGTCAGCGTCATGACCATCAGATTGCGGTGCGACAGCATCGCACCCTTGGGACGTCCCGTGGTGCCACTGGTGTAGAACAGCCAGGCAAGATCACGCGGCATCACCGGCACCATGCCGATCGCGTCGGCTGCAGCCATCGCACGCTGCTCGCCGTCGTCGCCCATCAGCACCCGCTCGACGCAGCCGGCATGACCGGCAGCAGCCATGCCCTTTTCGGCGAGATCATGGCTGACGAACAGGATACGGGCTCCGGAATTTTCGAGAATGAAGGCCAGTTCGCGTTCGTGGAGGCGGTTGTTTACCGGGACCACCGCAAGACCGGCCCACCAGCACGCGTACTGGAGTTCGAGGTATTGCGGACAATTGCGCATGAACAGGGCCACGCGGTCGCCTGCCGCCAGGCCGAAGCGACCGGTCAGCGTGGCCGCAAGCCCCGCGGCCCGCCGCGCGAAGGTGGCATAGTCCGCCCACAACGCGTCACCCAGATAGAGGGCGGGCCACTCGCCGTGACTCCGGCCGGCGCGCAGGAGGTAGTTCGCGAGGTTCATGCGACAGCCTTCTCCTTGGAACGGATCAACCGGCAACGCGATCGCGGATGCGGCTCACACCCGCCGGGGCCGTGCCACGAATGGCCGCGACAAGCCAGGCTATGAGTCGCGCGACGTGGCCGTCCGCATCGCCGTCGGCGAGCGTGCGCCCCGCAAGACGTTCGAGGTGGTCGCGGTTAGCGATGGCGAACGCCAGAGCACCGACCGAGAAGTGGTAGGCCCACAGCACGTCGTCCCGGGAGCGGTCCGGTAGCGCCTGGGCCATCGCCTCCATGAACTCACGCGCCATACCATCGAAATGCGCAACCATCAGCGGTAACACGCGCTCACGATCGCCGAAATTGACGACATCGTTGACCATTCGCGCGAAGTCGACCCCGCCGCGTTCCGGGTCGTGACTCGCATGGACCAGTGGTGCGACCAGCGTCTCGAGGATTTCGTCGAGCGCCGGCGGCCGGCCCACGGCCCGTTTGCGCATGGCCTCCAGCCGCACCCGGCGCTCGGCGTTGATCCGCCCCATACGGCGCTCGAATATCGCCGCGTAGAGCCCTTCCTTCGAGCCGAAATGATAGGGGAGCAGGCCGAGTTGTACCCCCGCCTCCTCGGCGATCGCCCGCAGCGACACACCATAGTATCCGCGGCGAGCGAACAGATGCTCGGCCGCGTCGAGGATGCGGTCACGTGTGGCAACGGCGGCTATACGTCCGCTACTCACCGCATCGGCTCGGCGTCGATCAGCACACCGAGCAGGACGCAAGGCTTGTCCGAGCGGTTGGCCCAGGAATGGTTCGTGCCGCGCTGGATGAAGACGTCGCCGGCCCTGAGCAGTGTCTCGCCGGTATCGACGATCGCCCAGATCTCGCCGGAGATGATGTAGATGCAGTCGACCGTCGACGTGATATGCTGCATCGGATCCTTGCCGGCATCGGTCTGGGCGTGTCCGGCACCGATCGACGAGAAGGCCTCGCGGAGATCCGTCTTGCCGCGCCATTCCTTGTCGGGCGGGAACTCGACGACGCGGAAGATGGTGCCGGCCGGCGGCGGTTCCAGCGCCACCGGCCGCGCCGCCGCGTCAAGCGCACCGGTATTGGAGGCCTTGGGTCCCGTCGTCTCCCACAGGTCGGTCAGCGCGACGCCTATGCCCTTCATGACCTGGACGTTCGGCGCCGGGCCGTCGAACAGGATGTACGAACGTCGCTTGTCGTCGGTCGCCGTAACGACGCGGCGGATCGGCGTTGGCATGAATGAGGCTCCCCTTGCGGCTAGCGCGCGCCGGCCCGGCGCGCCTCCAGCACCTTCCAGAACTCGGCCATCTGGGCAAATACGGGCATGACTTCCGGCGGGTGCCTCTCGCCGCGGAATTCGCGGTAGAGCGCCGCGACATTCCGGTAGAGCCGTTCCGCGTCGCCCCAGGTCGAATAGTCGTCGAGGGAGATGTCGCAGGTCGCATCCCATTCGGACATGCCGGCGTCAAAACGTTTGCGCGTCTCACGCTCGATATAGTCGAGGTAGCCCTTGAACTCGCACACGCGCTCCTTGTCGACGATCGGGCCATGGCCGGGCACGATGACGTCGACGTCGAGGCCGAGAATCCAGTCGCAGGCGCGTTGCCAGTTGGCGATCGGCCCCTCCCAGGTGACGGGATGACCGTCGACGAACAGCAGATCGCCGGTGAACAGGACGCGCTCGCGCGGCAGCCAGACCATGCTGTCGCCGCGGGTGTGCGCCGGGCCGAAATTCTTCACCTCGACCTGCCGGGCACCGACGTTCAGCGTGATCTCGTTGTCGAACACCGTCGTCGGTGGCGTCAGCTCGGTGCCGCGGAAGTCGAACGGGTCGAAGCAGTGGGTGATGAAGTAGCCCAGCGTGCCCATGCCGGGCGCCTTCGCCATCAACTCCACCAGGGTTTCCGGCAGAAAGTAGTCGAATTCCTCGGCGATGCCACGCGAGCCGATGATTTCGGCCCCGCGAACGCGCTGGTTCCCCCAGACGTGATCGGCGTTGGCGTGCGTGTTGAAGAACTTGTCGATGCGCTGCGCCGCGGGCGTCGCCCGCCGCATCGCTACTAGCATTTCGTCGGTCAATTTCAGGTCGAACAGGGTATCGACAAGCAACGACTGGTCACCGTCGACGACGAGCCCGGCATTGCTCCAGCCCCAGCTGCCATCGGGCAGGAGGTAGGCCCACAGGCCATCGCCGATTTCGTGCAGATCCTTCTCGTACTGCCAGCGAGCCATGCGGCATCCTCCCCCGGTCGTGCACCCGCGCCCGTCAGCCCTTGCGGGGCGGGTCCTTGCGAACGATGCGGTTACGCAGCACGCCAATACCGGTGACCTCCAGCTCGATCAGGTCGTTCGGCTCGAGGAAGATGCCGTGCTCCAGTCCACAGCCGAGACCGACCGTGCCGGAACCAAAGAATTCGCCCGGGTAGACACGCTCCGACCGCGAGGTGTGGGCGATACACTGCTCGAAGGTCCAGTGCATCTTTCCCGACTTGCCACGCGAGCGCTCCCTGCCGTTGATGCGGACGATCATTTCCTGCCTGTAGGGATCGAATGCATCGGCGGTAACGATGCAGGGGCCGATAATGTTGCCGGTCTCGAAGTCCTTGCCCTTGCCCGGACCGAAGCCGGCCGGCATCTCGTACGCCTGGGTGTCGCGCGCGCTCATGTCGTTGTAGATCGAATAGCCGAAGATCAGTCCCTTCGCTTCCTCGAGCGTTAAGTCCTTGCCGGACTTGCCGAGAAAGCAGCCGAACTCCATCTCGTAATCCATGCGGTTCGAGAACCACGGCCAGAGCGTGTCCTCGTCGGTGCCGATGACGCCGAAGCGGGACGGCTTGTAGTAGAGCGGCTGCTCGTACCAGATCTTCGGCGGCACGAAGAGGTCCTCACGCTGGTAGCGCGCCAGTGCCGCTACCGGATCGGGTTCGGCCGCGGCACGCGTCTTACGCAGCATGGCGAACGAATTGAGCAGGTGCTCCTCGAAGCAGAGAAAGTCGCGTACCTGCGGCGGGTTGGGCACGGGCGTCAGCAGCTTGACGTCCTTCAGCGCCACCTCGTGATCGCCGCCGGCCTTGGCAGCGAGTGTCTTCGCCTTGTCCCAGGCGCGCTCACCGCCCTCGATGAGGGCAAGCACACTGGCAAACGCCGCCTCGCCGCCACCGGCTGCCCGCAGATCGAGGACGCGATCGTCCGCCTTGCCGACCAGAGCACCGGCCTTCTGCGTCCCGCTATGGACGTAGGTTACGAGCTTCATGGCATTCCCCCGTGCGCTGCCTGCGCGATGGCACCGGTTACTCGGCCGCGACGCGCAAGGACGCGGCGACCGGCGGTGCCTTGTGGAAGACGCCATCCTTCATGATGGCATCGAAGCGGTTCCTGTCCTGCAGGATGCGGATGTCCTTCGACGGATCGCCGTCGACCAGCAGCAGATCCGCGAGCGCGCCCTCACGAACGACGCCCAGCTCGCCTGCATGGCTCATCAGCTCGCCGCCGTGCTGCGTCGCGGCCCTGATCGCCTCGAGCGGCGTGAAACCGTAGAGCTCGACGAAGAACTGCAGGTCGAGCGCATTGCGGCCGTGCGGCGTGACCTGGAAGCCATAGTCGCCGCCGGGCAGAACGCGGACGCCGCGCCTGTGCAGGTCGCGCATGACGGCGCTGACGATCTCCAGCTCCGCCTCGACGCGCCGCCGGGCGATGCCTTCGAAGCGGACACCGTACTTTTCCGCTTCGTGGAGACGGGCGTACTGAAGGCCCATCGCCGGCGCCACGAACACGCGATCCTTCTCGGCTTCCAGCAGGTCCTTCGCCTCCTCGTCGGCGAGCGTCGCGTGGTAGATGACATCGACACCGTTGCGCACGCAGATCTTGACCGCGTCCGCCGAGCGCGCATGCGCGGCGACGTGGCGATTGCGCTGGCGGGCGACCTCGCAGACCGCGGCGACTTCGGCGTCGCTCATCACCGTATCCTCGGCAACTAGCGCACGACTTCCCATGGCAAAGGCCGAAGGAACGATCTTAAACGTATCGACGCCGTCGCGCGCCGCCTTGCGGCAGGCCAGCCGGAACTCGCCCGGCCCGTTGAGGACGATGGCGTAGCCGTGCTCGCCGATCTCCCGCTCGCCCTGCCCGAGGTCGCCGAACCCGCCCGTCACCGTCATCTGCTTGGTGCAGGCGAGCAGACGCGGTCCGGGTATGTCGCCGGCGTTGATGGCATCGCGGATGGCGACATCGATGCGCGGTCGCACCGAGGCGCCGCTGAACATGCTGGTGAAGCCGTGATCCAGCAACAGGCGGGCATTCTTCGCCGTCTCCAGGACCTGGCGTTCCACCGTCATCGCCGTCAGCGCTTCCAGTGTCGGCGCATTGAGGAAGCTGAGATGGGCATGAGCGTCGGTGAGCCCCGGCATCAGCGTCCGGCCGCCACCGTCGATCACCGTGGCGATCCGCCGATCGAGACGCTTCTTGTGCCGCGCCACGCGGGCGATGCGGTTGCCCTCGACCAGCACGTCGGCGGCAAAGGGCCTGGCGCCCGTCCCGTCGATGACCCGCACGTCCGCGAACAGCGTCGCGCCCATCGCACCCTCCCGTGATGCTCGCTGAAACGGCGTGTTTCGACGTATTGAACGTTCGTACAATGCACGCTGTCAATGTCGCCGCCCGACGCCTATTGAACGTTCGATCAAATCTTTACTCGGGTTGGGGCCATGGCTACTGTGCCGCTCGGTAGCTGGCCGGCAGGACGCGCCACGAACGAAGCTATGGTGCGCCCCACGCCGGTCTGCGACGATGCATGTAAACGTACGCGCGGGTGTCGCGTCCGGGACTTGGATCGGGCGTCCTGACTGCGGCGCGGCAACAGGCGACGGGCCCGCAGGTACGACGGAGCCGCCGTCGGCCACTGCGAATGAGGGGAGAAACATGGCCAAACAGACCAAAGTCATCATTTCCTGCGCCATCACCGGCGCCATCCATACGCCGACGATGTCGCCCTACATCCCGATCACCCCGGACGAAATCGCCAAGGCCTCGATCGAGGCGGCCGAGGCCGGTGCGTCGATCATCCACCTGCACGCACGCGACCCAAAGACCGGCAAGCCAACCCCGTCGCCGGAAGTCTTCATGGAGTTCCTGCCGCGCATCAAGCAGAACACCAATGCCGTGGTGAACATCACCACCGGCGGTGGTCTCGGCATGAAGGTCAACGAGCGCATCGCCGCGGCTGTTCACGCCTCGCCGGAAGTGACCTCGCTCAACATGGGCTCGATGAACTTCGGCATCTTCGGTCTGGCCGACCGCTACAAGGAATGGAAGTACGACTGGGAGAAGCCGTATTTGGAGCAGACGAAGGACTTCATCTTCACCAATACCTTCGCCCAGATCGACTACGTGATCTCCCAGCTGGCTGACAAGCACGGCGTGAAATTCGAGCACGAGTGCTACGACGTCAGCCATCTCTACAACACGCATTACTTCTATCGCATCGGCCGCCTCAAGGCCCCGATCTTCCTGCAGTTCATCTTCGGCATCATGGGCGGCATCGGTGCCGAAATCGACCATCTGATCCACATGAAGCAGACGGCCGACCGGCTGTTCGGCGACG
>VGEJ01000138.1 GCA_016869335.1 Alphaproteobacteria bacterium
CCCAGCGGTGAAGATCACCGTGACCTCGCCCAGCGTGTCGTAGCCGCGGTAGCTCGCGAGCACCGCGGTCACGACGTTGGGAACCGAGGTGGCAGCCGGCGCCTCTTCAAGGTAGCGCGGGACGACGTGGTGATGGATGGGCGCCGCGGGGTCGCCGAACCCCGGCATGTCGGCCGTGCCGTAGAGGAGCGCCGCCGCCGTGATGGCGGTGACGGCGATGGGAGCGAGCTGCAGCCGGACCGGCACCTTCTCCTGCCGTGCCGTCTGCGCCAGGGTGGCGAGAAACAGGACGGTCGTGATCCCGGCGCCGACGACGGCCTCGGTGAACGCGACATCCACGGCATCCATCAGCACGAACAGCGCCGCGGCGAGGAGACTGTAGATGCCGCTCAGCATGGCCGCCGCCACGAGGTTGTGCAGCGCGGCGACGGCGCCGGCAACGCCGAGCAGCAGGCCGAGCAGGGCAAGGTCGACCGCGCTCTCTATGGTCGCCCTCCGGTTCCCGGCCACACCGGCAGTCCGCTGGCGCGTGCGGCCGCCGCCAGAGCGTGCGAGCCCGTCGGGCTGGCGAAGAACAGGACCACGAGGATGATGGCGAGCTTGACCGAGACCAGCGTCCAGCCGCTCTGCACGATGAGCCCGAGGACCGTGAGTGCGGCGCCGAGCGTGTCGGTCAGCCCGGCGGCGTGCAGGCGGCTATAGAAGTCGGGCAATCGAATGACCCCGATGCCGCCGACCAGCACGCAGCCGCCACCGCCGAGGATGAGCAGCCAACTCAGCGCATCGGCGATCACTGCCGTTCCCTCTCCGGGACAGGCGCGCCGCCAAGTGTCCCGTGCGCCATGAACTTGAGCACGGCGACCGTGCCGACGAAGTTGAGGAGCGCGTAGACCAGGGCGATGTCGGTGAAATCGGGTCGCCCCGTAAGGAAGCCGAGCACGGCGATGAGCAGCGTCGTCTTGGTCGCCATCATATTGGCGGCGAGGACGCGATCGAAGATCGTCGGCCCCAGCAACGCGCGTACCAATGCCAGCGCCATCGTGATCACCAGGGCGACGGCCGACGCGGCGAACATCATTGTGCCCGTGCCGGGGCGCCGGTCAGCCCGCAGACCCGGCGATCCATCTCCCCGGCCTTCAGATCTGCCGCGCCCTCCGCGCTCAAGGCGTGCACGCGGAGCCGATTCTTCTCGACCTCCATGGTCACGGTGCCTGGCGTCAGCGTGATCGAGTTGGAGTAGACCACGACGCCGAGATCGTCGCCGGCGCTCGCCTCCAGTGCCACCACACAAGGGGTGATTGGGAGGCGCGGATCAAGCACCCGGCGGATGACGTCGATGTTCGACCGGACGATCTGCCACACCAGCCATGCGTGATAGCGCGGAGCGCGCCGCAGCAGTTCGAGCGCCAGTCCCTCCCGGTCGACCACGCCCATCCGCCAGGAGAGGGCGGCGACGGCCGTGGCCGATGCGGCGCCGGCGACGATCAGGAACGGCTCGAAGTGGCCCGACAGGAGCACCCAAGCCAGGAACAGCAGAACTGCCAACACCGCCGCCCGCACGCCCCTCTCCCCGCGCTTGCCGGCCGGCGCAGCCACGGCGGCGCCCGCCTCGGATCGCTGTGCGATAGCAGAAAGCTGCCGACGCAGTCCACGCCGATATCGTCCGTCGTGGCCCCGCCCCGCGATCACGAGATCGATTGAGCAGAGGTTTCGCCCATGTTACGGTTTTTACTGGTGGTCGTCTGGGACACCGGGTGCGCGCTATGGTCAATTATTTGGATGCCGATTCGGAGGGGTTCTCACAGCGGACGAGCCAGACCAAAGGCGTCGTCAAGTGGTTCAACACGGCCAAGGGGTTCGGCTTCATTACTCCTGCGGACGGATCGGGCGATGTGTTCCTGCACCTGTCGGCATTGCGTCAGGCGGGACATAGCACGATCGAGCAAGGTGCAACGATCGTGTGCGAGGTGGTCCAGGGACCCAAGGGCCTCCAGGTGGTGCGCGTGCTCGGCGTCGATACCAGCACCGCCGAAGTGGCGCCGGCGGCGCAGCGCTACAACGATCCGGTCGACGTTGCCGCTTCTTCCACGGGCGACTACTTCGGCGCGACGGTCAAGTGGTTCAACGCCGAGAAGGGCTACGGTTTCGTGACCCAGGGCGATGGGTCGCCCGATATCTTCGTCCACATCAAGACGCTGCGCCGCCTGGGCGTCACCGAGTTGCGGCCCGGGCAGACGGTGCGCGTCCGCGTCGGCCGCGGCCCGAAGGGCCCTCAGGTCGCCGATCTGCTGCGCGAGGACTAGCGCTCGGTCGACCACGGCAGCTCGACCGCGTAGGTCGAGACCTCCATGGCCGCCGCGATCATCCCCTGGTCGGCGAGGAAGGCCGCGAAGCGGGCATAGCGGGCGCCGTCGAGCGCCGCCGGCCGGAGCGCGAATCGAGGTAGGGTAGCGGCCCAAGCGCGGCGGTTGAGCTCATCGTCGAGCTCGGGCCGTCCCGCGACGAACAGCTCCCAGCTCTCGTCGGGGTGGTTCACCAGGAACTGGACGCCCTTCTCCAGCGCGTCGACAAAGGCGCGCAGACGGGGGTCGGTCACGCGTTCGCGCTGCGCGACGATGATCAGTTCGTCGTAGCTCGGCACGCCCTCTTCCTCGACGAAGAAGGCGCGGCCGGGGCGGCCGGCCAAGTCCATCTGATTCAGCTCGAAGTTGCGGAACGCGCCGATCACGGCATCCACTTGGCCGCTCAGGAGCGAGGGCGACAGCGAGAAGTTGACGTTGACGAGAGTGACGTCGGTCAGGGCCAGCCCGTGGCGGGTCAACATCGTGCGCAGCAACGCATCCTCGAACCCGCCCACGGAGTAGCCGATCGTGCCACCCCGCAGATCGGCTAGCGTCTTGATCGGCCCGTCGGCCAGCACCACCAGCGCATTGAGCGGTGTTGCCACGAGCGTCGCGACCCGTACGAGCGGGAGCCCGGCCTCGACGTGGAGGTAGAGCTGCGGTTGGTAGGACACCGCGAGATCGGCCTTGCCGGCGGCGACCAGCTTGGGCGGGTCGTTGGGATCTGCGGGCTGGATCAGTTCGACCGTGAGGCCCTGCTCGTTGAAGTATCCCTTCTCCTGAGCGATGTAGAGTGGCGCGTGATCGGGATTGGTGAACCAGTCCAGCATCACGGTGAGCGTTTCCGCCCGGCCCGCGGTCGCTCCGGCCGCCGCGCATCCGGCGCCCAGCAGCAACACGGCGAGCAGGCGTCCGACGTCCCTGGCCAACCGCATCATCGTTGTTCCTCCCAATCCGTCCTCGCCTCGGTTGGCAACCCCTCGGGCAGCCAGTGCAGCAGGCGCCGGCACGTCGCGTCGACGGCGACGAAGAGCGCCACCGCCAGCACCGCGAGCACGGCGAGCGCTGCGAACATGAGATCGACCTTCATGCGGGCGTTGGCGTGCAGCATGAGGTAGCCGAGCCCCGCGTTCGAGCCGACCCACTCGCCGATGATCGCCCCGATCGGTGCGATGGCGGCGCCGAGCCGAACCCCGGACGCGAGGGCTGGCAGTCCGGCGTGGATGCGGATGTGGCGAAAGCAGGCCCAGGCGGCGCCGGGGCGACCCGCCGTCATCGTCCGCGCGAGGTCAAGCCAGCCGGGCTCGGTCCGGCGCAGCCCGTCGATGAAGCTCGTCGCGATCGGGAAATAGATGATCAGCGTCGCCATGGCGACCTTCGAGACCATGCCATAGCCGAGCCACAGCACCAGCAGCGGCGCGATCGCGAACACGGGAACCGCCTGTGACACTACCAGGAGCGGCATCAGCCAGCGCCGTGCCGGCCGGAGGTAACCGATGGCAACCGCGCTGGCGAACCCGAGCCCGGTTCCCAGCCCGAGGCCGAGGGCGATCTCGGCCGCGGTCGTCGCCGCGTGACCGAGGAGCGCGCCGGCATGGAGGACGAGCGCGCGGCCAACGGCGAGCGGTCCGGGGAGGATGTACGGTGCGACGCCGGTCACCGACACTAACCCCTGCCACGCCGCGACGATGCCGGCGAACGTCAGGAGAAAGCCGAGCCGCCTCATGGCGCGCCGGCGGCGTGGCGCCGCGCCGCCGGCCGGCGCTCAGGTTCGGACCCGGCATCCGCCGCCTTCAGGCGATCGAGCAGCTCGTGGTGCAGTGCCGCCAAGCCGCCGGCGGTCGGGTCGCGCGGCGGGTAGTTGGGAATGAGCAGTGCCTCGCCCAACTCTGCCGGCCGGCCCGACAACACGTAGATGCGGTCGGCGAGGCGCAATGCCTCGAACGGATCGTGGGTGACCATGACGACGGTGCGGCCCGCGAGCAACTCGGCGGACAGGTCCTGCAGGCGCAGGCGGGTCAGGGCGTCGAGCGCCGAGAACGGCTCGTCCATCAGCACGACCGGCCGATCCTCCATGAGCGTACGCGCCAGTGCCACTCGCTGACGCATGCCACCCGAGAGGGTGCGCGGGTAGTCGGCGGCGTTTCCCTGCAGCCCAACCCGTTCCAAGAGCGCGCGCGCCGCGGGGCGGTCGGCACGCGTGCCACGGAGCCGGCTGCCGAGTGTGACATTGTCGATGACCCTGAGCCACGGCAGCAGCAGATCGCGCTGGTCCATGTATGCGATCCGTCCGGCAAGCGGACCGCCGTCGCTTCCCATCACCCGCCCGCCGCTCGGCGCCAGGCCCGCGATCATGCGGAGCAGACTCGACTTGCCGACGCCGCTCGGGCCGAGCAGGCACGAGGTCAGCCCGGGATCGAAGTCGACCGCCAGGTCGCGAAAGACGATGTCGCCCCGGTAGGTGAGCGTCGCACCGACGACACGGATGCCGACCGCCGGCACGACGGCAAGAGAGCGAGGGCCTCGGGGAGCATCCATACACGCTTCCTACGCCGGCATGAACCGGATCAGGTTCGAGGGGTCGTCCGCGGGGCGGACCTCTCAGCCGGCTAACGGCTCCCCCGGTGCTGGCGCAACTATAGCGCCTCGCCGGGCCGGCGCCAAACCGCATCGGGACAGGCCGGGGCGGCACGACGGAGCGCTTTACCGGGTTGGGCAAACCCGCTAATCAGGCGCCATGGCGGTTTGCCGCAGTGTGATCGCGCTCGCGCTCGTGGTGATGACGCTCGCCGCCACTGCCCGCGCCGAGTCGACGCTCACCGAGCTGATCATCGAAACCAGATCGGGGCCGGCGCGCTTCTGGGTCGAGGTCGCGGCGACACCCGGCGAGCGGGTGCTCGGTCTGATGTTTCGCTCCGCCCTGGCGCCGGATCGCGGGATGATCTTCGACTATGGCGCCGTCCACCCGGTCGCGATGTGGATGAAGAACACGTTCATCCCGCTCGACATCATCTTCGTCGGCGGCGACGGACTGATCACGAATATCGTGGCGCACGCGCTGCCGCGCTCGACGCGCACCATGTCTTCGCGCGGCGCCGTGCGCGCAGCCATCGAGCTGTCGGCGGGAACGGCGGGGCGCCTCGGCATCTCGCCCGGTGATCGCGTGCGGCACGCGATCTTCGCCACCGACGCGCCGTGATGGCGGGGAAGGCGGGCGAGGGGGGCGTGGGGCCGCCGCCCGGCTTCGTGCCCATCGTGCACGGCGCGCCGTTCGGTGCGTTGATCGGCCCAATCTACGAGAAGCCGGCAGAGGCCGGGGCCATCCGCGGTTTTCGTGTCGCGCCGAAGCACACAAACGCGAGGGGTTGGATCCACGGCGGCATGCTCACCACCTTTGCCGACATCGTTCTCGCGCAGGTGGCGTTCCGATCCGGTGTCGGGCGCTTGGTCACGGTCCGGCTGGTGACGGACTTCGTCGCTAACGCCCGTACCGGCGACTGGGTCGAGGGGCGCGCGCGCGTGACTCACCGCGCCCGCACTTTGGTGTTCATCAGCGGCGAGATCACGGCCGGCGCGCGCGTCCTGATGACGGCCAGCGGCATCTTCAAGGTGCTTGACGGCGCGGGCGGAATGGGGAGCTGACGGGCGCGCCGACGCGGGGTCGCCTTGCTCGCCCCCGGGGCAGTGTGCGAGTCTCGGCGATACTCGGGGCGTGGCGCAGCCTGGTAGCGCGGCTGCTTTGGGAGCAGTAGGTCGCTGGTTCGAATCCAGTCGCCCCGACCACCTCGCGCCCAGTGGCGAAGCGCGCCCCCTGCCCCTGCTACGCGCCGGGGTTCAGGTGGTACATGCGCATGCTGCCCCAGCCCTTTGCCGCCGGTACCTCGCCCACGTAATCGAAGGCAAGTCCTTCGGCCGCGAAGGCGAGCCGCGCGGCGAAGGGCTCCGTCACATAGACCTCGCACGGCGGCATCACCGGTTCGATGCGCGCCGTCCGGCTCTCCTGGGCGCCGAAGAGGTTGTGGCGATGCTGGATCGGGTCGTCCATCTCATAGACCGGCCCATAGTGTCCGCCCAGCCGGAGTGCGAGCGTGTCGGGCAACCCCAGCGCGGGCAGATCGAGGGCCTCGATCTCGGCCTGCAGCGCCAGGGCGCAGCGGGCCGCAACCTCGGAGTCGTCCAACACCGAGAAGATCCCGTCGCCCCAGGTATTGGCGTAGCCGAGGCGATCACCAAACCGGGTAAGGACGGCGCCGACGCTGCCGAGCACGTGGCCGACGAATAGTGGCAGTTCCGCCTCGCGGAGTTTCGAGAAGCCCTTGACGTCGCCGAACAGCATGGCGCGCAGGTGGCGCTCGCCGTCGGCAGTCGCGGTGGCGGCGAGGGCAGGCGCGGCGGGGGCAAGTGCGCCCTCGCCGGTGGCGATGACATCGACCCAGTTCTGCAGCACCCCCGACGCCGTCCTTAATCCGGCGACCCGGTAGGCCTCGTTCTACACGAACTCGAAGTGCGGGAAGTCGTCGAGCGACCAGCTGATCGGCATCTCGATGAGGTCGGTGGCAGCGCCTCGAACCAAGGGCTGGTCGA
>VGEJ01000139.1 GCA_016869335.1 Alphaproteobacteria bacterium
AGCGTCGTCCACGCGGCGCAAGCGCGCGCTTTCGTCTCTTGCTGGCGCCCACAGGACAGGGAATCATCCGGGTGCGAGCTGGCACAGGGAGGGTCTCATGAGCACCCAGGACGCCTTCGACGACGAGGTGGCTTCCGTCACCTTCGATCACGCCGATTCCTCGGTGGTCGTGATCGTCGGCTCGGGCGCCGGCGGCGGCACGCTCGCCAACGAGCTGGCGCAGAAGGGCGTTGACGTCGTGGTGCTCGAGGCCGGGCCGCGCTTCAAGGCGACCGACTTCGCGAACGATGAGCACGCCGCCTACGAGATGCTGGCGTGGCGCGACAAGCGGCTGTGCACCGGCTCCTCGCCCATCGCCCAGCACTTCGCGACCAGTCCGACGCTGACCTGCAAGGGCGTCGGCGGCACGACCTTGCACTGGGCAGCGATGACGCCGCGCTTCCAGGCGCACGAGTTCAAGACCCGCTCGGTCTACGGCACGATCCCCGGCGCCAACATCATGGACTGGCCGCTGAGCCTCGAGGAGCTGGCGCCTTACTACGACCGCGCCGAGGACCGCATGGGGGTGAGCGGCCGGCACGGCCTGCCGATGGCGCCCGAGATCAACAACTTCAAGGTGTTGAAGGCCGGCGCCCGGCGCATCGGCTATACCGGCATCGACACCAACAACCTGGCGATCAACATCCAGCCGCGCGATGGCCGCAACGGCTGCGATCAGATCGGCTTCTGCCAGCAGGGCTGCAAGTCGGGTGCCAAGTGGGCGACGTTCAACGTCGAGCTACCACGCGCCGAGGCCACCGGCCACTGCGAGGTCCGGCCGAACGCGATGGCGCTGCGGGTCGAACACGACGCCGAGGGCCGGGTGAGCGGCGTGCTTTATGCCGACCGGGCCGGCGGCCGCCACGTGCAGAAGGCCCGCGCGGTGTGCGTCGCCGGCAACGCGATCGAGTCACCACGGCTCCTCTTGAACTCGGCCTCGGCCAAGTTCCCCGACGGGCTGGCCAACTCCTCGGGCCAGGTCGGCAAGAACTACATGCGCCACATGTTCGGCTTCGTCTACGCGCAGTTCGACCGGCCGGTGAACATGCACCGCGGCCTCACGGTCGCCGGGATCGTGCGCGATGAAGCGCGGCACGACCCCAAGCGCGGCTTCGTTGGCGGCTTCTACTTCCTGATCAGCTCGCTCGGCCTGCCCTACTTCGGTGCCTTCCTCAACCCCGGCGCCTGGGGCCGCGACTACACCGACTGGATCGAGGGCTACAACCGGACCGCCTCGCTCTGCGCGCTGGGCGAAGACATGGCGCTGGAGACCAACCGGGTGTCGCTGCACGCCACCGAAAAGGACCAGCACGGGTTGCCGATCCCGGTGCTCCACCTCGACGATCACCCGAACGAGTTCGCGATGAAGAACTACGCCTACAAGCGCTCGGCCGAGCTGTATGACGCGGTCGGCGCACGGCGGATCTTCGAGGGACCGCCGCTGCCCGCCTCGCACAATCTCGGCACCTGCCGCATGAGCGAGAAGCCGCGCGATGGCGTGGTGAACAAGTGGGGCCAGAGCCACGATGTCCCCAACCTGTTCGTCTCGGACGGCAGCCAGTTCACCTCCTCGATGGCAGGCAACCCGACGCTGACCATCGTTGCGCTGGCGCTGCGCCAGGCCGAATACATCGCCGAGAAGCTCCGCGGCAACGAACTCTGAGGCCACGCCCGCACTGAGCACGGTGTGACGCCCTGGCGGTCGCTGGCCGCACTGGCGCTTGCTGTGCTGGCGCCGCTCCCGGCATACGCTGATTGCGTCGACGTTACGGCCGATCTTCGCGCGCATCGGGCGGCGCCGGCCGCGGTGCGCGAGGTCCTGGAGCTGTGTGCCGTCGCCGAGATGGGGCTCGCGCCGGCCCAGCACCGGCTGGGCGCGCTCTATGAGGGCGGGCGGGGCCTCGCGCGCGACGATGCGGAAGCCGCGCGCTGGTACAGAGCGGCGGCCGAGCAGGGTTACCCGCCGGCGCAGCACGACCTCGGCGTCCTCTACGCGAACGGTCGGGGGGTGGCGCAGAGCGACGAGCAAGCGGTGCGCTGGTTTCGCGCCGCTGCCGAGCAGGGCCTGGCGCCGGCGCAATCCAACCTCGGCGCGATGTACCAGAGTGGCCGCGGCCTCGCGCGCGACGATACCGCTGCGGCGCGCTGGTTCCGCGCCGCCGCCGAGCAGGGACATGCGCTTGCGCAAGCGAACCTCGGCCTCCTCTACAAGGAGGGAAGCGGGGTGCCCCCGGACGATGCCCAGGCGGTGCGGTGGTTCCAGGCCGCAGCGGCGCAGGGACTGGTGCAGGCCCAGATCAACCTCGGGTTCATGTACGCATCCGGTCGCGGCGTGGCGCGCGATGATGCGGCGGCTGTGCGCTGGTACCGTGCCGCGGCAGAGCAAGGCTCGGCGCGGGGGCAGGCGAACCTCGGGTTCATATACCGCGATGGGCGCGGCGTCGGGCAGAGCGATGGGGAAGCGGCGCGCTGGTTCAGGGCCGCGGCCGAGCAGGGCGACAAGGATGGCCAATCGAGCCTCGGCTACCTCTATCGCGACGGCCGCGGCGTGGCGCGGAGCGATGGCGAAGCGGTGCGCTGGTTTCGGGCTGCGGCCGAGCAGCGCGATGCCGATGGCCAGTTCAACCTCGGCTTGATGTACATGCGCGGCCAGGGCGTGGCGCAGAACGACGCCGAGGCCGTGCGGTGGTTCCGCGCCGCTGCCGCGCAAGGCCGTGGCGATGCCCAGTTTTTCCTCGCCCTGATGATCGAGGGCGGCCGCGGCACCGCGCGGGACACCGTCGCTGCCCACCTCTGGAGCGCCATCGCCGCCGCGACGCTGCCCCCTGGCAATCTCAAGGACCGGGCGGCCGAGCTTCGCGACTACGTCGCCGGCGAGATGACGGCTGAACAGATGCGCGAGGCGGAACGGCGGGCCAGCGCGTGGTGGGCGACTCACCCTGCGGCGGTGGCAGACGGCGGGCGGCGCTAGTCCCCCCGCGGCTGGCACCGCGCGCAGGCGTAGCCGGTGCGCCCACCCAGCTTGAACGTCCCAAGCCGTGCGGTGCAGCGCGGACAGTGGCCGCCACGGTGGCGCTGCGGCAGGAGGCAATAGGCGGGAAGGCGCTCGAGGTACTGCTCCGAGCCGGCGCCGCACGCGATCGCCTCGCCCAGTGCCCGGCGCATCGCCCCGTGCAGCTCGCGCGCGGCTCCCAGATCGAGTGTGGCGGCGACGGTGAGCGGGTGGAGCCGCGCCTGGAACAGGATCTCGTCGGCATAGATGTTGCCGATGCCGGCGGTCACCGCTTGGTCCATCAGGACCGCTTTCACCGCGACCCGGCGCCGCGCTAACGCAGCGGCCAGCGCAGCCGCCTCGAAGCCATCGTCGAGGGCATCCGGCCCGAGGCCGGCCTCGCGGACGAACGCATCGACATCGGCGGTCAAGCCGACCCGGCCGAGCACGCGCTTGTCGGCGAAGACCACCGTGCCCCCATCCTCGAACACGACGCGGACCTTGAGGTAGCGCGGCACCGCCTCGCCACCATCGAGGCACTGCAGCACCCCGTTCATGCCGAAGTGGAAGGTGAGCCAGCCGCCGCCCGAAAGCGCCGCGAACAGATGCTTGCCGTGCCGCCGCGTCGCCGCCAGCCGGGCACCGGCCAGCCGCACTGCCAGATCTGCCGGGGTGAGATGTTGCAGCGAGCGCGGGTCGGCCACCTCGACCCGCGCGATCGGCCGGCTCAGCGCCCCCAACTCGAGCCGCCGGCGGTAGAGTTCGACGTCGGGGAGCTCGGGCACCGGTCAACGCGCCTTGTGTTCGTCGCCGCGAAACGGCACGAACGCCACCGGGATGATCGCTTGCGGCTCACCGTGCCGGCAGCATCCTTGCGACAAAGTTCGAGTTCTTGGCTGCCCCACGACGGCCCGACCGGGATGACCATCCGCCCGCCGGGCTTGAGCTGCGCCAGCAGCGCCGGCGGCGTACTCTCGGCGGCGGCGGTCACCACGATCGCGTCGAAGGGCGCGCGCTCCGGCCAGCCGTCGTGGCCATCGCCCTGGCGCACCGTGACGTTGCGATACCCCAGTCGCGCTAAACGCTCGCTGGCGGCGGCCGCCAGCGTGGGCTCGAGCTCCATGCTGTAGACCTCCCGCGCCATCTCGGCCAGGATCGCCGCCTGATAGCCGGAGCCGGTTCCAACCTCGAGCACCCGGTCACCCGCGCTCACCTCAAGGAGATCGGTCATAAGCGCGACGATGAACGGCTGCGAGATGGTCTGACCGCAGCCGATCGGCAGCGGTGCATCGCGGTAGGCGCCGGCCCGCTCGTACTCCGGTACGAACTCGTGCCGTGGCACCCGGCGCATCGCCGCAACGACGCGGGGCGAGGGCCGCGACCTGCCGATGAGCGCGCTGATCGAACCCATCTCAGCCGCTATGTCGCGGACCAGGTCTTCGCGCTCCCGCGCCCATCGCGGGTCCTCAGCGAGCGCCAGGCGGAGCGGCCATCGGTCGATACCGAGCCGACCATCGAGGAACTCATCCGCCAGGCGGTCGATCCGCTCAAGCTCGGCGCCGACGATGTCCTCGAGTTGGATGCGAACGTCGTCGAGTTGGGCTGGCGCCACCAGGCAGACCCTCCGGCTCGCCAGCTGTGGCGCTGAGATCGGCTCGCCGATTCGGCTGACCAGCAGGCACTGCGCCTCGCTCACCTCCGGCAGCGTCGCCACGGCCTCGGCAATGAGGCTCGCACTGACGTTGTAGAGCTTGCCGACGTGTGTCACCGGGTTCTTGCCGGCGACCGACTCGAGGGTCATCGGCCAGCCGGGCGTGATCAGCCCGTTCACGCGGTTGCCGCGCCCCGCCTCGCCGATCTCGGTGGCATAGCCGTCAGGGTATTCGAGGAAGTGGCCGTGAAGCCCGGCCTTGCGCGCCGCATCGAGGATCGCCTCATCGCTCGCCTCGGGCCGCCCCTTGGCGATGTTGTCGCGAATGGAGCCGGCGAACAGGAACTGATCCTGCGGCACGTAGCCCATCGCGCGCGCCAGCTCGCGCCGGGTGAACTGCGCGATATCGGCGCCATCGAGCAGAACCCGACCGCTGCTTGGCCGATAGAGGCCCTGAACGAGCTTCAGCAGCGTCGTCTTGCCGCAGCCGTTCGGGCCCATCAGCCCGATGATGCCGCCGGGTTTGATCTTCAGCCGCAACGCATCGATCACCGGCGCGCCATCCTCGGCGTACTTGTAGGTCACGTTCTCCAGTATGACTTCGCCGTGCGGTCGGCCGAGGTCGACAGCGGTCGCGGTGCGCTCGTCGCTCAGCGCGAACACCTCGCCCAGCCGGCGCACCGACTCGCGGAACTGCGCAAGGCTGCGCCACGTGCCGACGAGTTGATTGTACGGACCGAGCACGCGGCCGGAGAGCATGTTGGCGGCGATCAGCGTGCCGATCGTCATGCGCTGATCGACGATGGCCAGGGCACCCACGGTGGTGAGAGCCAGCGTCGTGAACAGCGTGAGCGCCTGACCAACGTTGACGTAGAAGTCGTTCTTGGCGCCGCGCTCGAGCGACTGCTCGATGGTGTCGGCATGGCGCGCCTGCCACAGCGTGCGGATGGCGTCGTCGAGGGCCAGCGCCTTGACCGTGGTCCGGCCCGCCACCGCCTCTGCCACCAGCGCGTCGCGCCCGAGGCCGGTGGCACGCTCTTCTCGGCTCGCCGAGTTGAGGACGCTGGCCGAGCGCCAGGCGAGGACGACGAAGAGCGGCACGATCACCGCCAACACCCAGGTGATGGGCTGGGCGATCACCGCGATCAGGCCGACGAACAGGAGGACGAACGGCAGGTCGCAGAGCAGCACGGCCGAGGGCCCAGACAGCGTATTCCGCACCACCTCGACATCGCGGAACAGCGACAGCCAGAAGGCGTTCGGCCGCTTCTCGAGATCGGGCAGCGTGAGTCCGAGCACCTTGTCGAGGAGGCGTTGCGCGATCCCGGCATCGATCCTGAGCGCCACTTTCTGCATCAGCCGGCTGCGCGCCTAGCGGAGGACGTGGTCGAACAGAATGGCGATGCCGAGCCCGATCGCCAGACCCTCGAGCGTCGTCAGGCCGGCGTGGAAGATCACACGGTCGTACACCTGCAGCGTGAACACCGGAACCGCCAGCGCCAGCAGGCTGATCACGGACGAGATGATCAGCACTTCGCGATAGAGCGGACGCAGCGGCTTGGTATAGTGCCTAGGCCAGCGCCGGTTAGCGCTCGCCATCTCCACTCTCCCGTCGCCGTTTCAACGGCCCCGCCGGTTCAATCGTAGCGCAGCGCCATGCCCGAGAGTGTCCCCGAAGGGTTTAAGCCATTCCCAATCGCGGCGGGCTTCGAGTTGCGCTTCGGTCCACTGTACATCGATCCAACCGGCGCGCGCCCGCGCCTCGGCCTCCAGGTCGCCGAGCACCACCTCAATCCACTTGGCATCCTGCATGGCGGCGTGGTGATGGCGCTGGCCGACGAGGTGATCGCCGTGACCCTCCTTGCTCACGTCGAGGGGCGCTCGTTCGCCACCATCAGCCTCAACTGCGACTTCCTGGCGGCGGGCAAGCCGGGCGAGTGGGTCGAGGCCGCGGCCGAGGTCGTCCGCCTGACGCAGAGCCTGGCTTTCATGCGCGCGACGGTTGCAAGTGACACGCGCGCGCTGGCCACGGCGAGCGGGATGTGGCGGCTGTTCGAGCGGCGCTAGCAGGCACGGCTCACAGAACGGTGCGCAGCTTCATGGCAAGGCCGAGATCGCCGTCGACCTTGAGCTTGCCCATCATGAACGCCGTCATCGGATCCAGATCGCCCTCGGCGATGCTCTCGAAGTCGGCAAGCGAGATCCGGATCGTG
>VGEJ01000140.1 GCA_016869335.1 Alphaproteobacteria bacterium
ACGCCGGCTGCCCTTTCGCGCCCCGGTGCCCACGCGCCGAGAGCCGCTGTCTCAGCGAGCCACCGCTGCTCCACCCGGTCGCGCCCGGCCGGACCGCCGCCTGCCATTTCACGTGAGCGGGTGCCGGAGCGATCCTTGTCGCCCGTCGCGGCCCGTCATAAGATGATCGTGGATGCGCAACCGATCGGTCATACGCTCCGGCGTTGGCCCGTGCGGGAGGGGCGGTGGCCGCCGTGCCGGGCCGATTGCCTCCCCGCAGCGATGAGTGAGGTCGTCGACTTCGCTCCCCCCCGGCGCCGCGCCATGGCGCCCTCCTCGACCGCAACGGCATTCTTCGATCGCAGCGAGCTTAGTGCCATCCTGTCGGTGTACAGCCGCAAGGTGATTGCCGGCGAGTGGCGGGACTACGCGATCGAGATGGCCGAGGGCTGCACCGCCTTTGCGATCTTCCGCCGTCCCCGCGAAGGCGCGGCCTTTCGCATCGTCAAGAACCCGGGGCGCGAGGCGGCTGCCTACCAGATCATCTCGGGCGCGCGGGTCGTCAAGGTAGGGGCGAACCTGGCGCGCGTGCTGCAGGTGTTCGAGCGCGACCGCCTGCGTGTCGTCGAGTCGACTCCTAGCTAGACCCGGAATCAGGGGTGAGTGACACGTGTACCAAGGGGCTTCTGATGGACCGTTGCCGCGGTCCAGGAGAAGGGCGTTGCGGTTTTGTTGTAGCCGGTGACGAACGCACCGATGTGATCCCTGAGTTGCCGAGGCGAGGTGAAGCTCGCGCCGCGCAGAGCGGCACCGGCGAACGGACCGGAACCCCAGCTCGGCTCCTTCGGCCGAAGCCGAACTTTTCTCGCATCGGGAAACATCCCTATGCTGAATCACGAATCCCGCTCTCGCGAAAGCGGGTACTAGTGCAGTTCGGCGCGGACTTTCTGGCGCAGCAAGTCGATGGGGGCGAGCCGGCCCTGGCGCTCGAAGTGCCAGTAGGTCCAGCCGTTGCACGCCGGCAGGTGCTGGAGGTGCGCGGCGACGCGGTGGATGGAGCCGGTGACTCCATCGGCGACCAGCGAGCCATCGGGGCGCACCTTGGCGGCGTGACGGCCGGCCTGATCGAACAAAAGCTCGCCCGGCTGCAACAGGCCGCGCTCGACCAGGACGCCGAAGGGAACGCGCGGCTCGGCCCGGCGCGTTGGCGTGATCGCGAGGTCCGGGCTTGAGCCGCGCGGCGTCGCCGCCAGTCGCTCGCGCGCCAGCGCCACGTAGCCCTCGTCGCGCTCGATGCCGATGAACCCGCGGCCGAGGCGCTTGGCCACCGCTCCAGTCGTGCCGGTGCCGAAGAACGGATCGAGGATGACTTCCCCCGGCGCAGTCGCGGACACGATCACCCGGTGCAGGAGCGCGGCCGGCTTCTGGGTGGGGTGCGCCTTGCGCCCCGCGCGTTTGAGCCGCTCGGGTCCGCCGCACACCGGCAGAAGCCAGTCCGAGCGCATCTGCAGGCCCTCGTTCAGCGCCTTGAGCGCGTCGTAGTTGAAGCGATAGCGGCTATCGCGCCCGCGCGCGCACCAGATCAGGGTCTCGTGCGCGTTGGCGAAGCGCCGGCCGCGGAAGTTGGGCATCGGATTGGTCTTGCGCCACACGACGTCGTTAAGAATCCAGAACCCGAGGTCCTGCACGATCGCGCCGAGGCGGAAGATATTGTGGTAGGTGCCGATCACCCACAGCGTGCCGTCGTCCTTGAGCAGTCGCCGCGCGGCGCCGAGCCAGGCGCGCGAGAACGCGTCGTACGTGGCGAAGTCGGCGAATCGGTCCCACGCCTCCTCCACCCCGGCCACCGGGCTGTGGTTGGGCCGCCGGAGCTCGCCCTCGAGCTGCAGGTTGTACGGCGGGTCGGCGAACACCATGTCGATCGAGCCGGGGCTGAGTCCCGCCATCTCCGCGAGGCAGTCGCCATGCACGATCGTCTCGACGAGGGCATCCCCCCCGAACGCGGGGCCGTTCCCCCGACCGCTTTCCCCAGCCGCCATGGCCGGAGCATGGGCTAGGCCGACTCAGCCGGTCAATAGCCTTGGCGAGTCAAAGGCTTAACGGAAGCCTGAGCTGTCGCACCGGGGCGAAGCCGCGGCGATGGTGCGGCGTCGGCCCGGCGCCGTCGAGCGCCACAAGGTGAGCGGGCGTGGCATAGCCGGCGTTGTATTCCCAGCCGAACGCCGGATAGGCCCGCCCGAGGCGCGCCATCAGACGATCGCGGGTGACCTTGGCTACAATCGAGGCCGCGGCGATCGAGAGCGACAGCCTATCGCCCCCCACCACCGTGCGCACCGGGCAGGGGAGGTCGGGCGCCCGATTGCCATCGACCAGGGCAAGGCGCGGCATTGTGCCGAGGCGGGACAGCGCGCGCCGCATCGCCAGCAGGCTGGCGCCAAGGATGTTGCGGCGATCGATCTCGCGCACACTGGCGCAGCCGATGCCGATGCGGGCGCCGCTCTCGTGCAGCGCCGCGAAGATGGCCGCGCGCGCGGCAGCGGTCAGCGCCTTGGAATCATCGATGCCGGGCGGGATGCGCGAGAGCTCAAGAATGACGGCGGCAGCAACCACCGGACCGGCGAGCGGCCCGCGGCCGACCTCGTCGAGGCCGGCCACCGGCCCCGCGGCAGCCAGCTCAAGGCTGAGATCGGGCGGTGCCATCCTCGGATTCGCTGTGGCCGTCAGCCGCCGGCGCCGGCGCGCCCTCCGCCTTCACCGGCGCCGCGCCGCGCCAGCGCCGCGTCAGGCGGGCGAGCATGCCGCGCTCGACGCCGTAGACCCGGCCGAGGAGCTGGCCGATGGGCGCCACGCCGGAGGTCGCCAAGCCGTTCAGCCGCCGCGCCGTCAGCAGCCACAGCGGGCTGATGATGAGGCTGAGCGCGATCAGCGCCACCATCATGCGCTCGCCCTCATCATCGATGAGACCGCGCGCGACGCCCGCCGCCACCAGCACGAAGGAGAACTCGCCGAGCTGGCCGAGCACCGTGCCGGCCAGGAAGGCGCGCTGCCACGGCACCCGCATGGCGTGCAGGATGGCGACATTGAGCGCGGTTTTCACCAGCGTGACGATGCCCATGAGGAGAATCACGGTGCCGAGCTCGCGCCAAATGTAGTCGACATCGATGAGCAGCCCGATCGAGAGGAAGAAGACCATGAGCAGCACGCTCTGGATCGGCTTGGTCGCGCTGAGCATGATCGCGCGCTCGCTGCTCGAGCCGATGACGAGGCCGGCCAGGAACGCGCCGAACGCGCTCGAGAGCCCGGCAAACCCGGCCAGCGCTGCGGCGCCGAAACAGTAGGCGAGCGCGGTGAGCGCCGTGAGCTCGGTGCGGCCGGTGACGACGCGCGCGAACGGTAAACTGAGCCGGCGGCGCCGGCTCAAGAGCCAGATCAGGCCGGTCAGGATGGCCACGGCGAGCACGATGAGGAGGACGGAGCCGGAATCGAAGTCGTGGTTCGGCGCCAGCGCGTCGACCGTGAGCAGCATCGGCACGACGGCGAGGTCCTGGGCGATCAGCACGCCGAGCGCGAGGCGCCCCGCGGCGGAGCGCAGCTCACCGGCATCCTCCAGGATCTTGACCGCGACCGCGGTCGAGCTGACCGCCATGACGAAGCTGAGCAGCACTGCGAGCTCGAACGGCCAGCCCAGCAGCGGCGCGAGGCCGAGCATGATCGCCAAGCTGAGCCCAAGCTGCGCCGCCGTCGCGGCGAGCGCGATGACCCAGACGTGGGCGACAGCTCGGAGGTTGAGCTCAATGCCGATCTCGAACAGGAGCATCAGCACGCCGAGTTCGGCCAGCGTCGTGACTGCGGCCCGGTTTTCCACCAGTCCGAGCCCGGACGGGCCGAGTATCACCCCGGCCATGATGTAGCCGACGATCGCCGGCTGGCGCAGCCGCGTGAACAGGATGCCACAGACCAACGCGGCGACCGCTACCACCGCGAGGCCGCTGAGCCCATGCGCGTCCGACATCGTGTAATCCTAACATAGCGCTTTCCTCGCGCGGTCCCGGAACGTACGCCCGCGGCGCCGCGCCGACGAGCGGAGAAGCCCGATGAGCGTCCGCAATCTCTCGTACCTGTTCGCGCCGCGCGCGATCGCGGTCTTTGGTGCGTCCAACCGTCCAGGAAGCGTCGGGGCCGTGGTCACGCGCAATCTCCTCGGCGGCGGCTTCGCCGGGCCGATCATGCCGGTGAACCCGCACGAGGCGGCGGTAGCGGGGGTGATGGCGTGCCCGACGGTCGAGGCGCTGCCGAGCGCGCCCGATCTCGCCGTGATCTGTACGCCACCCACGACCGTTCCGGGACTCATCGCCGCGCTCGCAGCGCGAGGGGCGCGGGCGGCGATCGTGCTCACCGCGGGGCTCGAAGCGCCGGGGCCGGATGGTCGCCCGCTGGCGGCGGCGATTCTTACGGCGGCGCGGCCTCATCTCCTTCGCATCCTCGGCCCCAACTGTGTCGGCCTGCTGGTGCCGGGTCACGGGCGCAACGCCAGCTTTGCCCATCTCGGGGCCACGCCCGGCAAGATCGCTTTCATCTCGCAGTCGGGGGCGCTCTGCACGGCCGTGCTCGACTGGGCCGCCGCCGGCGGCATCGGCTTCAGCCACTTCGTTTCGCTCGGCAACGCGGCGGACGTCGATTTCGGCGACGTGCTCGACTACCTCGCCGGTGACGCGGAGACGCGCGCCATCCTCCTCTGCATCGAATCCATCACCCAGGCGCGGAAGTTCATGTCGGGGGCGCGCGCCGCGGCGCGCACTAAGCCGGTACTGGCGATCAAGGCCGGTGGGGCTCCGGCCGGCGCCCGCGCCGCCGCATCGCACACCGGCGCGCTCGCCGGGTCGGATGCAGTGTATGGCGCCGCATTGGCCCGCGCTGGCATTACTCCGGGTATTCGAGACCGAGGAACTCTTCGCCGCGGTCGAGACGCTGGCCCGGGCGCGGCCGCTGCGCGGCGAGCGCCTGGCCATCTTGACCAACGGCGGCGGACCGGGGGTGATGGCCGCCGATGCGCTCGCCGTCGGCGGCGGCCCCCTGGCCGAGCTCGCGCCCGCCACGCACGCCAGGCTGGCGGCGGTGCTGCCCGTCAACTGGTCGGGCGGCGACCCGGTGGACATCATCGGCGACGCATCGCCGGAGCGCTCGGCCGCCGCGCTCGACATTCTGCTCGATGATTCTGGCTGCGATGCGCTTCTGGTGATGCACGCGCCGACGGCGGTGGCGGACGCCCAGGGGGTGGCGCGCATCGTCATCGGCAAGGCGCGGGACACCACCCGCACGATCCTCACCAGTTGGCTCGGGCGCACGGCGGCAGAGCCCTGCCGCGCGCTGTTCGCGGCGCACGACATTCCCACCTACGAGACGCCCGACGCCGCGGTGCGCGGCTTTCTCCACCTGGTTACCTACGCCCGCAACCAGCGCGCGCTGCGCGAGACGCCGCCGGCGCTCGTCGCCGGGCCGCCGCCGGCAACGGAAGCGGCGCGCGGGATCGTGCGCGCCGCCCTGGCCGAGGGTCGCAGCGTCCTCAGCGAGCCCGAGGCCAAGAGCGTGCTCGCCGCCTACGGCATTCCGGTGGTGGAGACCCGCATCGCCGCCACGGCCGCGGCCGCGGTGGAGGAGGCGGCCGCCCTCGGGTCCCGGTCGCGCTCAAAATCCTCTCCCCCGACGTCACCCACAAGTCGGACGTCGGCGGCGTGGCGCTCGACCTCGGTGGCGCGACCGAGGTGCAGCGCGCCGCGGCGGACATGGCGCGACGCCTGGCCGGCTTGGCTCCCGGCGCGCGGCTGACCGGCTACAACCTACAGCCCATGGCGCGCCGACCGGGGGCGCACGAGTTGATCGCGGGGGTGGCGACCGATCCGGTGTTCGGCCCCGTCATCCTGTTCGGCCATGGCGGCGTGGCGGTCGAAGTCATCGGCGAACGCGCGGTCGCGCTGCCGCCCTTGAATGAGACCCTGGCCGACGATCTGATCGGGCGCACGCGGATCGCGCGGTTGCTCTCGGGCTATCGCGATCGCCGTGCCGCCGACCTTGAGGCCGTCCGGCGAACACTGGTGCAGCTCGGCGACCTGGTGGCCGACCTCGCCGAGGTGCGCGAGATCGACATCAATCCGCTGCTGGCCGACGAGGGCGGCGTGCTGGAGCTCGATGCACGGATGGTCATCGGCCCGGCGCCGCCGCGGGAGCGCCTCGCGATCCGACCCTATCCTGCCGGGTTGGAGGAGAAGGTCGTGCTGCGGAGCGGCGAGCGGCTGGCGTTGCGGCCGATCCGGCCGCCCGGCCCAGGCATGCGCATCACCTCGGTGGCGGCGAAAGCCTTGACGTAGTAGTCGAGCGCTTTGCTCGCCCCCTCGATGATCAGGTAGGGCGTCACGCTGTGGTAGCCCTCGGGAACCGAGCTGACGCTCTTGGACATGACAGTCCTCCTTTCTGACGGTCCTTTACACATATGTGTTGTGTCCTGGTGTAGCTGCCGCAGCTCACGCGAGCGGATGAGCCTGTCACGATCCCATGTCGGTTCGGAGTCACAGAAGGGTGAACTGGCTGGTCGGCGGGCGGAACTGGGTCGTGTCAAGCGCGGCATGCTCTTTGTTGAGGCCGAACCGGTCGCAGGCGAGATGAAAGCGGCGGCGGATCTGCTCGGCGTAGGGACCGGAGCCGCGCATGCGCAAGCCAAACGCCGACTGATACGCCGCGCCGCCCCGCGATTCGTGGATCAGTTTCATGACCCGGGCGGACTTGAGCGGCGCGTGGGCCGCGAGCCACTCTTCGAACAGGTCCTTGATCTCGAGCGGCAGGCGCAGCAGCACATAGCCCGCGCTGCGGACACCCGCCGTGGCCGCCGCCGCGATGATCTGCTCGATC
>VGEJ01000141.1 GCA_016869335.1 Alphaproteobacteria bacterium
CAATACACGACCGGATCGTTCGACGAGGGTATCAACCTGTTCGGCGAGAAGAACCTCGTGTTCCCGGGGTTCGCGGTCTATGGCGACTGGCGCACGGCCGTCGCCTACAACGACAACGGCGCGCTCGAGCAGGGTCTGGTCGCAACGCGCCTCAATCTCGACGTCGATCTCAAGCTGACCTCGACCGAGCGCTTGCACGCCTTCGTGCGCCCGCTCGATCACGACGGCCGCTTCACCCGTTTCGAGTTCGCCGCCGACGATGACGACGGCGGCGACCTCGAGCTCGACGGCAACCTGGATACGCTGTTCTTCGAGGGCGACATCGGCTCGATCGCGACCGGCTTCTCGGGCGAGGAGGCGACTTTCGACCTGCCGTTCTCGGTCGGTCTGATGCCGCTCCTGTTCCAGAACGGGGTGTGGTTCGACGACGCGATCAACGGCGTCGCGTTCGCGATTCCGGCGCGCAACAGCAAGATGCTCGACATCTCGAACTTCGATGTCACGTTCTTCGCCGGCTTCGACCGGGTGACGACGCGCGCGGTGCGCGACAACGCCGGCGGCTTTGCCGATCACTCCGCCGACCTCTATGGCGTCGCCACCTTCATCGAGGCGAACCGGGGCTATTGGGAGGCCGGCTACGGCTACACCGATGCCGAGGGCAGCAAGGACGACCAGACCTACCACAACCTCACGATCGCGCACACGCGCCGGTTCCAGAACATCCTGTCGAACAGCGTTCGGTTCGTGTGGAACTTCGGCCAGGATCGCGACGGCAACGCAGAGCAGACGGCCGACGGCTGGATCCTCCTGGTCGAGAACTCGCTGATCACGCACCTGCCGAGCACGCTGGTGCCCTACGGCAACTTCTGGGTCGGCTTCGATCGACCGCAGTCGCTGGCGCGCGACGCCGGCGCGGGCGGTATCCTCAAGAACACCGGCATCAACTTCGAGACCGATGGCCTGACCGGGTTTCCCAAGCTCGACGACACCGGCAACGACACCTTCGGCGGCGCGCTCGGCGTGAGCTATCTGTTCGACCTCAGCCGCCAGCTCGTCGTCGAGGGCGCGACGGTGCAGGTCATGGGCGGCGATGCCGGCCGGCCGGCGCCGGGCGACCAGTACGCGCTCGGCGTGCGCTTTCAGCAGAACCTGACCGAGGCGTGGCTCGTGCGCGCCGACGCGATCCAGGGCTGGCGTGACGACGCCGACGACCTGCTGGGAGTTCGGTTCGAGGTCCGTCGCAAGTTCTGAGCGACGCCACCGGCTACTTCGAGAGCGCGACGAACACCCCGTCCCAGTCCGCGCCGGGCGGGGCCTCGGCGTAGCGCCGCAGTCGCTCGGCATAGAGATCGTACAGGCCCGCGAGGCGCGGATCGTACGCGCGGCAGCCGGCGAGCAGTCCCTCGGCCTCTGCCCAGCGCTGGCTGCGGAAGGCGGCGAGAAGTGCCCCGTGGCGCGCGGCGTGGGCGCGATAGGCCGGATCGGCCGCCAGCGCCGCATCGCCCAGCAGCGCGTGCACCAGAACCGGCTCGGTCTTGCCGCTGACGGCGATGCGGTCGACTTTGAGCGTCGCCAGGTGCCGGATCCGTGCGCGCGTCTCCTCGCCGACGAGGACATCGAGGCCATAGAACTTGGTCTGGCCTTCGAAGCGAGAGGCGAGGTTCACGGCATCGCCGAGCGCCGAGTAGTCGAAGCGGCGCTCCGAGCCCATGTTGCCGACGCAGCACTCCCCGGTGTTGATGCCGATGCCGACGCGAATCGCGACCCGCGGCCCATCGGAGCGCTCGGACTCGAGGGCGTCGTTCAACCCACCGAGGGCCGCGATCATGTCGAGCGCCGAGGCGAACGCGTGGTCGGCGTGGTCCGGATCGTCGAGCGGCGCGTTCCAGAACGCCATGATGCAGTCGCCGATGTATTTGTCGATCGTGCCGTGGCGGCGCAGAATGATGTCACTCATCGGCGTGAGGTAGCGATTGAGCAGCCGCGTCAGGCCGCTCGGGTCGCTACGAAACTGCTGGGCGATGCCGGTGAAGCCGCGTATGTCGGCAAACAGGACCGTCGTTACCCTCATCTCGCCGCCCAGCACCAGGCGCTCGGGATGGCTCGCCAGCACGTGCACGAGGTCGGGGTGGATGTAGTGGCTGAACGCCGTGCGGATCTCCTTTGCGCGGCGTTCCTGGATGAGGTAGCGGTGGATAGTGAGGGCGGAGTAGGCGATGACCACGGCGGCCAGCGGCAGCGTCAGGTTCAGCCACAGGCCTGCCCGGATCAGGAGCACGTGATTGACCGCGGCGATCACGACGCCCAGGACCAGGGCGGCGAGGTTGAACACGTAGGAGGAGAGCCGCGCCGCGAGCACGCCGAGGAGCGCGCCCCGGGCTGGCGCGATGGCGGCGTTCGCGATCCAGAATGCTTGGCGCCGTTCGATGAACCGCCGGGCGAGAATGCTGTCGACGATCGTTGCCACCTGCTCGGTCCCCGACAGGTTGGGCGAGAACGGCGTGACGAAGCGATCGGCCACGCCGATCGCGCTGGCCCCGACCAGGACGAGCTTGCCGGCGAACGCGCGCGCCGGCACGCGTCCGGCCATCACGTCGGCGTAGGAGTAAATCGGGATCAGCCCGTTCGGTCCGTGGTAGTTCACGATGAGGCGCATCGCGTCGTCGGTCGGCACCCAGATCGGCCCGAGCCGGATGCCGCGGTTGAATACGACCTCGACATCCGCGCGGTCGACATCGAGGAAGAGGCGGGTCGCCTCGATCGCGAGCGAAGGATAGTAGAGCCCCTGGTAGGCGAGGACCGGGTACTCGTAGCGCGCGACGCCGCCCGCATCCAGCGCCACGTTCACGTGGGCCACGCTGGTCGCCGCTTTGGCGAGCCGGTTGACCGGCGCCATGATGTCATCGGCGCGCAGAGCGAGGCTCGGTGCGGTGTCGGCCGCGACCACCGTGGTCCGGGAGTAGGCGGCCGCGGTGACAGAGCGCGAGGGGGCGTACGCCGTCCGCCGGGCCGGGTCGTCGTCGGCGTGAAAGACGAACGAGAACGCCAACGCCGTGCTCGGTGCATCAGCCAGCGCGTCGGCGAAGCTGCCGTCGGGATCAAAGTCGATGGCCACGGCGCCCAACTGCTCGCGGATTGCGTCGAGCGCGCCTGCGGCGTCATCCGCGGCCAGACCTTCGATGGCCTTGCGCAGGGCGCCGAGCGAGGGCAGCGGAACGCTGTCCTGGGGCTCGCTGAACAAGAGGTCGAAGGCGATCACCTTCGGCTTGGCGGCGCCCAGGGTCGCCACGAGCTCGGCGAACGCGCGGCGCGACCATGGCCAGCGTCCATGCTCGGCGATGCTGCGGTCATCGATCTGGACGATGGCTACGTCCGGGCCGGGCGCCTCGACGCCGCGCAGGCGAAAACGGATGTCGAGTGCCTGACCCTCGGTGATCCGGAGCGGCGGCGTCTCGGCGAGGGTGAAATAGGCGCCCACCACGATCAACGCGGTGCCGAGCCCGAGCGCGAGCTCGCGCAGGTCGCCGCGGCGGATCACCGTGCGGGGCGCGCCATGGGGGCGGGTGCGCCGGCTAGGGCAGCGCTGTCCTCTGGATCAGCTTGTCGATGCGCGGCTGGGCCCAGCGCTTTTTCGGCGGGAGCGGGGCGCCGGCGGGCATGGTGACCCCTTCGCCCGGCTCCAGCACCAGCTCGCCGGCGATGGCAGGGCTCGTGCTGCGCACCGCGACCGCGCCGCGCAGGGTCACCACCGCGGTCTCGGCCGCAGTCGCTTCCACCATCCAATCCGTGGCTCGAACCGAGGCGACGGTTGTGTTGGTCTGGAACTCGAAGATCGAGTCCGGGACCAGCTTTTCGACGGTGGCGCGGAGCGCGCCCTCCGTCATGGTCAGTGTGCCGCCCCGGGTGTCGGCCGCCGCATCGTAGAGGAAGCGCGTGATTGCCAATTCGCTGTCCTCGCCGAGGGAGATGCGGGAGCCATCGGCAAACCGGAGCGAGACGCGAGACTCATCTTCAGTCACGATGACATCGCCCTCGAAGACGGGATCGCTCTGCTGCAGCGGCCCGTGCGCGCTGGACGCGGCGCGGGTCACCGCCGGCTCGCCTTCGCGCCGCCGGCGGCAAGGCCAAGGATCATCACCACCGGTGCCAGCCACGCTCGCACCGCCAGCCGCGCACCCGCCCGCGCTCGCTCCATGATCGACCTCCACGGCGCGCCCCAGTTGGAGTCGCGCACTCCTCTATTGCGTCGCATTATAGGCCCGTAACTGTCGAACATGCTGGGCTGGCCCGGCCGGCCGGGGGGCGGTCCGCCGGGCCGCGCGGCGCAACAGGAGGATCAAGCATGGCGCTCCTCGTGACCGAATACCGCGGCTGCCGGCTGACCGCAGAGGCGCTCGCCGCCTGGGCGGACGTCCCGGCTTCCATCGTCAGTGATGAGATCAATCGGACCGGCACGATGACCTCCGCCATCGGCATCGTGGCGCCAGGGATGCGTTGTGTCGGCCAGGCGCTGACGGTGCAGCTCATGGTCGGCGACAATGCACCGCTCCACTACGCCGTGACCCTGGCGTGGCCGGGCGCGGTGCTCGTCGCCGACGGACGGGGCCATCCCGACACCGCCGTGTGGGGTGGGATTCTCACCGCGGCGGCGACACGGCGCGGAGTCGGTGGCGTCGTTGTGGACGGCGCCGTGCGCGACGTTGCCGAGGTGAGGCGCGCCAGGATCGCCGTGTTCGCGCGCGGCGTGGTGCCCAACGGCCCGCACAAGGGTTTCGGCGGCAGCATCGGCGCGCAGATCCAGTGCGGCGGCGTATCCGTCGCTTCCGGCGACCTGGTGATCGGCGACGACGACGGCGTGGTCGTTCTTCCGCTGGCGCAGGTCGATGCGCTGCTGCCGCGCTGTCAGGCGCGGATGGCCAAGGAGGCCGACATGCTCGAACAGATCGGCGCGGGCAAGACGACCGTCGAGCTGATCGGTCTGCCCGCGCCATCCGCCATCGGATGATCAATCGGGTTAATACCCACTTTGAGTAGGCCTGTCCCCTAGGGGGAATGATCGGAAGCGCGCGGGGCGCTGGACAACGCGCGTTGGCAGCGTGGTACAACGGTGCAGCCCCGAAGGGCCGGCCTGTTGCCCCCCCAAGAGTCCGGACCCCCATGCAGATTCTTGTTGTCGACGATCATTCGGTTGTTCGAAGCGGGTTGCGTCACCTCTTGCGCCTCCTCGCCGACCAAGTCTCGGTGCTGGAGGCCGGCAACCTGCGCGAGGCGCGTGAGCTGGCGCGCAGTCGGCCGCTCGATCTCATCGTGCTGGACGTCTTCCTCCCGGACTCGCGGGGCATCGACAACGTGCTCGACTTTCGGCGGGCGACCGAGCCGGTGCCTCTGGTGATCTTCTCGGCATCCGAATCGGCGGGCGACATTCGGGCAGCGATGCGTGCCGGCGTGTCGGCGTATGTACCGAAGTCGATCGGTGAGAAGCTGCTGCTCGATGTGCTGCGCCTGGTGCTCGACGGCGGCCGCTACGTGCCGCCGCTCTTCGAATCCGCCGACGAACTCGCGCTGATCGGACACGCCGGAGCGCAGCCCTTGCCGTCCGATCGCATCGGTCGCCTGACCCGGCGTCAGCGCGAGGTGCTGGATCTGCTCGCTCTGGGTCTGTCCAATCAGCAGATCGGGGACCGCTTGCAGCTCAACCTCTCGACGGTCAAGGGCCATGTCGCCGGGATCTTCGCTACTCTTGGCGTGGGCAACCGGACCCAGGCGGCAATCGCCCGCCAGCGGCGGGGCGAGCGAACGGCGCCGTGACGGCGGGGACGCTGGCTTCACCGCGCGCGTTGCTTCGGATACGGTGCCTCCCGGCAGGGCGACGGCCGAGGGGAGCAGGGCATGACCTATGAGAACATCCGATTCGATGCGCGCGGCGCCGTCGCTCTCATCACTCTGAACCGCCCCGCCGTGCTCAATGCCCTGAACACGGCGCTGATGGCTGAGTTGCGCGACGCTCTCGATCGCGTCGAGGCGAACGCGGAGATCGGTGCCGCCGTGCTTACCGGCAACGACAAGGCTTTCGCCGCCGGGGCCGACATCACGGAGATGGCCGCAAAGTCCTTCATCGATGTGTTCCTTACCGACTTCATCAAGGAGTACTGGGGGCGGACGGCGACTTGCCGCAAGCCGGTGATCGCTGCCGTTGCCGGCTACGCCCTCGGCGGCGGCTGCGAGCTCGCCATGATGTGTGACTTCATCATCGCGGCGGACAGCGCCAAGTTCGGCCAGCCCGAAATCCGTCTCGGTGTGATCCCCGGTGCCGGCGGCACCCAGCGCCTGATCCGCGCGGTCGGCAAGGCGAAGGCCATGGAGATGATCTTGACCGGGCGCATGATGGATGCCGCGGAGGCCGAGCGCTCGGGTCTCGTCAGCCGCGTGGTGCCTGCGGATCGGCTGCTCGAAGAGGCGCTCAAGGCGGCCGAGACCGTTGCCGGGTTCTCCCGCCCGGCGATCCTGATGGCCAAGGAGGCGGTGAACCGGGCCCATGAGGTAACGCTGTCCGAGGGCCTCCTGTTCGAGCGCCGCCTGTTCCACGCGACGTTCGCGACCGAGGATCAGAGCGAGGGCATGGCGGCGTTCCTGGCCAAGCGGGTGCCCCAGTTTCGCCACCGCTGAGCCGCGCCGCCACGGCCCACCATGGATTTCGAGCTGTCAGATGAGCAGCGGGCGATCCAGGAAACCGCGCGCGCGTTTGCCGCCGAGCGGCTTAAGCCCTGCGCCGATGAATGGGACGCGAAGGGCTTGTTCCCCGACGAGGCGCTGCGCGCCGGCGCCGCGCTCGGCTTCGGCGGCATCTGCATCGGCGAGGATGTC
>VGEJ01000142.1 GCA_016869335.1 Alphaproteobacteria bacterium
GCCGGCGCGTCTCCGCCGCCCGCCCGCCGGCCGCGCGCCCGCCTGCGGCGCGGCCCTCTCTTTCTTCCGCTTCTTGAGGAAGGCGCGGTAGGTGAAGGCCCAGCGCTTGGGGTCGTCGATGAGCTGTTCATCGACACGTGTGACCGAGGCGCGATGCGGTGCCGACTTGACGATCTCGGGCGTCGCGTAGGCCTCTTCGCTGAGGCGCCGCATGATTTCCACGCACTCGTCGAGTTCGTCGATCGAGTAGGACTCGCCCGGCTCGATTGTGAACGGCTCCGGTACCAGCATGGGATGGTGGCTGGTCATGTAGTGCTGCATGCCGAAGTCCACCATCCGCCACATCGCATCGTGCGTGGTGACGCCGGTGTCGGCGTGAAGTTTCTCCATGCTGTAACGCACCTGCTCCAGGCGGTGGTAGTTGTTGTTGGGCCAAGGGACACTCATACCGCGGATGTCTTTGATCTTTGCGAGCAGGTAGTTCGAGTTCAGCACCGCGGTCTCGGCGACCGCGCGCAGCCCCTCGCCGCCGAGGTTCATCACCCAAGCATAGGCCTTGAGCACCGTCTGGATGTTGCCGAGGAAGGCGCGAATCTTCTCGATCGCCTGCGGGCGGTCGCCGTCGAGCCGGTATTGCTTGCCGTCGAAGATCACGACGGGCTTCGGCAGGAACGGCTCGAGGTGCTTGCGCACCCCGACGGCGGCGCAGCCCTGGCCGATGCCGCCATGGGGCGCGGAGAACGTCTTGTGCAGGTTGAACTGGCACAGATCGAAGCCGGTGTCGCCCGCGCGCACGATGCCGAGCAGGCCGTTGCCGTTGGCCTGATCGTAGGCGCAGAGGCCGCCCGCCTTGTGGACCAGGTCGACCATCTCCCGGATGTTCGGGTTGTAGAGACCGGTGTCTTCCGGGTTGGTCAGCATGAAGCCGGCCGTACGCTCGGACAGTACCGCCTTCAGCGCGGCGACGTCGGCGACGCCCCGATCCCCCGGCATCAGCGTGAGGACGCGGAACCCGGCGACGGCCGGTGCCGCCGCATCGGAGGGGTGCGAGAAGGCGGTAGTGATGATCTCGCGCCGCTTGCCGAGCTCGCCGCGTGACTCGTGGTAGGCGCGGATGATGCAGGCGTTGGTGTAGATCCCCTGCGCCCCGGATCCCGGCTGGAACGTGAACGCATCTAGCCCAGCGATCGCGCCCATCATCTTGCCGAAGCGGTACATGATCTCGAGGATCCCCTGCAGGGTGTCCTCGTCCTGCAGCGGGTGCAGGTCCCAGACCCAGGGCTGGCGCACGAGCTGCTCGTGGAGCTTCGGGCTGTACTTGATGGTGCAGGTGCCCATCATGTCGGGCGTGACATCCGCCCCCATCGTCATCTGCGACAGCCGCAAGTAGTGGCGCAGGACCTGCGGCTGCGACACTTCGGGAAGCTTCGGCGGCCGCTGCCGCCGGATGGCCGGGGGCAACCCCTTGAGCACGTCGCCGACCGCCGCCGCGATCCCCGCCTCCACTTCGGGCAGCACGACCCCGCGCTCACCCGGGCTGCTCATGCGCATGATCAGCGGCTCGTTCCAGCGCGCGGCATGGAACTTCTCGACGGCGCGCTTCATGACAGCACCTCTTTGGTCGCTTGTGCGAGTGTATCGATGTCGCCCTTGGTGTGGATTTCCGTGACGCAGTAGAGCGCGCTCTGGCCGAGCCTGGGGAACTCCCGGCTCAGGTCCTTGCCGCCCAGGATACCCTTGCGTCTGAGTGCGCGGTTCACGGCCGCGACCGTCTTGCCGGTGCGGTCGAAGTTGACGACGAACTCCTTGAAGAATGGGCCGCTCAGGGCCGGCGCCTTGACCCCCTTGATCGCGTTGAGCTTCTTCGCCGCGTACTGCGCTCGCTGCATGATGCCGAGCCCGAGCTCCTGCATGCCCTTGGGGCCGAGCAGCGCGAGGTAGACCGCGGCCGTGATGCCCCACAGCCATTGCGTGGTACCGTAATAGTCCTCGGCCTTTTCCCGCTTCTCGTACGAGGTGCGGTCCATCGTCGAGACACCGAAGCCGTACTGGCCCTTGGCGCGCGCCGGGGTGATGCTGACCAGGAAGCTCGGGTGTTGTGCCACGATCCGCGCCTTGTCGCGGCTAGCGATGAAGCCCGCGCCCCCGCCGCCGCCGTACATGTGGATGCCGAGCGGCTGCAAGTCACCGACGACGAGATCGGCGCCCCATTCGCCCGGGCCCGCGAGCACGCCGAGCGCGCTCGGATCGACGCCGACGACCAGCATGGCCCCGGCATCGTGCGCGACCTTGGCGATTTCGGGTCCCTGGGTCTCGATCGTGCCGAGATAGCCGGGCGACTCGATGTAGACGGCGCCGACATCGGCGCTGATGCGGGCGCGCAAGTCCTTGAGATCGATCAGCCCGGTCCTGGCGTCCTGCCGCATCAGGCCGATCGCCGCGGCTGGTTTGGTGAAGCCGCGCATCTGGGAGAGCCGATCGGGGCTCATGCACTCCGGCACCAGGATGGCGCGCCGACCGACCAAGCGGCAGGCCATCAGCACCGCGCTATTGGCCGCCGCGCCCCAGTCGTAGGTCGGCGTGCCGACGACATCGAGGCCGACCAGCTCACCGAGCATGCTCTGGAACTCGAACAGCGCCTGGTACTTGCCGTGATCGGAGTAGGGCCAGCCGCCATAAGCCGTGAGGAACTCGCCCCGCCCGTTGATCTCGTCGCACACCGAAGGCACGAAGTGCTGCCAGCAGCCGGCACCGCGGAAGTTGAGCAGGTCCTGGCAGCTCCGGTTGCGCGCCAGGATGCCCTCGACATGCCTGCGCAGCGCCTGCTCGGAGCGGATCGGCTCGGGGAGGTCGAGTGGCCCCTTCAGCCTGAGCTTGCCGGGAATGGAGTCGTAGAGCTCCATCGCGTCCCTGATGCCGATCGCAGCCATGAGCCGGCGGCGCGGCTCAGGCGCGGCGTTGGGCACGTAGGGGTGGATTAGTCCCTCGCTGCGTTTCATTGCGGGCCTCCCTGGTAGCGACACGTGATCATGCTTCGGCGTAGTGGCACGCGGCCCAGTGGCCGGGCGCGAGCTCACGGAACTCGGGGGTCTCCAAGGCGCACAGCGCCCGCGCGCGGGCACAGCGCGGGTGGAAGCGGCAGCCTGAGGGCGGGTGAATCGGGCTCGGGATTTCGCCCTCGATCGCCGCGAAGATGCGCCGCCGCTTCGTCGTCGGCTCGGGGATCGCCGCGAGCAAGGCCTGGGTATAGGGGTGCAGCGGCCGGCGGAACAGCGCACGTGTCCCGGCCACCTCCACCACGCGCCCGAGATACATCACGGCCACCCGGTCGCACACGTACTTCACGACGCTCAAATCGTGGGAGATGAACAAGAGACTCAGGTGGTAACGCTCCTGAATGTCTTGTATCAAGTTGAGGATCTGCGCCTGCACCGAGACATCGAGGGCCGAGACCGGCTCGTCGGCGATCAGCAGCCGGGGATTGAGCGCCAGCGCCCGCGCCAGGCCGATCCGCTGGCGCTGGCCGCCGCTGAACTGGTGGGGGAAGCGCTGCGCATGCGAGGGCTCGAGGCCCACCGCGCGCAGCAGCTCGGCGACGCGGCCATGCACGTCGCCCCGCGGTACCACTTTGTGCGTGCTCAGCGGCTCGGCCACGATGCTCTCCACCGTCCAACGTGGGTCGAGCGAGGCGTAGGGATTCTGAAAGATCATCTGAACGTTGCGCCGCGCCCGGCGCAGCGCCGCGCCGCGGAGCGCGAGCCAGTCCTCGCCGTCGAGCAGCATCGTGCCGCCGGTCGGCTCGATCAGGCGGGCGATCAGCTTGCCGATGGTCGACTTGCCGCTGCCGCTCTCGCCGACCAGGCCAAAGGTCTCCTCGCGCCCGACCGTGAACGAGACATCGTCCACCGCGTGCACCTTGAGCGGCTCGCGTAACAGACTGGCGAACACGTCCTGACGCACCGCGAAGTGCTTGATCAGGTGGCGCACCTCGAGCGTGGGACGAACGGCCGTGGTCTGGACCGTGTCGTTCATGTCTGGTCGTAGAGGTGGCACGCCGCCATGTGGCCATTGCCCGTCGCCTTGAGCGTCGGGCGCTCGCTGTAGCAGCGGGCGAAGGCATGGGCGCAGCGCGGATGGAACTTGCAGCCGGAGGGCGGCCGGATCGGGTCGGCGACCACGCCCGGGATCGGCCGCACCGCCGCATCCTCGTCGAGGTCGAGGCGCGGGATCGATTGCATGAGCCCCACGGTGTACGGGTGCTTCGGCGCATCGAGGATGTCGGCGGTGGTGGCGACCTCGACGATGTTGCCGGCGTACATCACGCACACCCGTTCGCACATCTGCGCCACGACCCCAAGGTCGTGACTGATCAGAATGACGGCGGTGTTGGTTTCGCTGCGCTGGAGCCGCTGCAGGAGGGCCAGGATCTGCGCCTGCACGGTGACGTCGAGCGCGGTCGTCGGCTCGTCGGCGATGACTAGGGCGGGTCTGAGCACCAGGGCGCAGGCGATGATGACGCGCTGCTGCATGCCGCCCGAGAACTCGTGCGGATAGGCGTCATAGCGCTCGTGCGGTCGCGGGATGCCGACCTCGGCAAGCATATCGATCACCCGCGCTTTCGCCTCTTTGGGTCCAGCGCTAGTGTGATAGCGGAACAGCTCGGCGATCTGGCCACCGACCGGAAACACCGGGTTCAGCGTTGTCGTCGGATCCTGGAAGATCATGGCGATGCGCGCGCCCCGCACCTGGCGCATCTCCTCGCGCGACTTGGCCCGCAGGTCCTCGCCCTCGAACACCATGCTGCCGCCCGCGATTTCGCCCGGGGGCTCGATCAGACGCATGATCGACTGTCCGGTCGCCGACTTGCCGCAGCCGCTCTCGCCGACGAGGCCGAGGGTCTCGCCGCGCCCGATGTTGAAACTCACGCCATCCACCGCGACGAGCGTGCCGCGTTTGGTGCGAAAGCGCGTGACGAGATCGCGCACGTCGAGCAGGGCGTCGCTCATCGAGTCCTAGAGCCGGGCCTGCTTTGGGTCGTAGGTGTCACGCAGGAAGTCGCCGAACAGGTTGATCGCGACCGAGGTGATCAGGATCGCGAGGCCCGGTCCGAGGGTCATCCAGTGGCTCTCGAACAGATAGTTGCGGCCGTCCGCGATCATCACGCCCCACGACGGGGTCGGCGGCTGAATCCCAAGTCCGAGAAACGACAGCGCGGCTTCGAAGATGATGACCCAGGCGATGTCGAGCGTCGCCATGACGACCATCGAGGGCATCACGTTGGGCAGGATGTGGCGCACGATGATGGTGGCGTCGCGCACGCCGATCGAGTGCGCCGCCTGGACGAACTCGAGCTCGCGTAGCTTCAGCGTCTCGCCGCGTACCAGCCGCGCATAGTTGACCCAGATGGCTACCGCCAGCGCCACCACCAGGCTCCAGAACCCCGGCCCGAAGATCGCCATAAAGATGATGGCGAGGAGGATGAACGGGAACGACAACTGAAAGTCGGCGAGCCGCATGATCGCGGTGTCGACGTAGCCGCCGAAGTAGCCCGAGATCGCGCCCAGCGTCGAACCGACGACGACCGCGATGAGGACGACGAGAAAGCCGACGGCGATCGAAGTCTGGGTGCCCAGTATGACCCGGCTCAGGATGTCGCGACCCAGATTATCGGCCCCCAGGAAGTGCTCGTAGGTGCCGCCGTCGAACACCGGCGGGGCGAAGCGGTGGGCAATGATCTGCTCCGTCGGGTCGTGCGGCATGAGGTAGGGCGAGAATGCCGTCACCAGCAGCACGAGCACGATCATGACGAAGCCGGAGAGGCCCTTGGAACTGCCGCGCAGCTCGTCGAGGAACTTCCTCCAGGCCGGAACGTGCTCCTCAACCAGAACCTCGTCCGCGGCCGCGACGAAGGAGGCCGCCCGGGTACCATCAGCCACGGACATAGCGAATCCTCGGATCGACTTGGCGGTACATGACATCGACGCCGATATTGATCAGCACGAACAACCCGCCGATCACCACGACGATCGCCTGGATCAGCGGATAATCGCGCCAGAACACCGCCTGCACGGCGAGCCGGCCGACGCCGGGCCAGGCGAACACGTTCTCGATCACGAACGCGCCGCCCAGCAGATAGCCGAGCTGCAGACCGATGATGGTGATGGCGGGGATCATCGCGTTGCGAAACGCATGGCGCAGGTAGATGACGCGATCGGGCAGCCCCTTCGCCCTGGCGAACTGAATGAAGTCCTGGCGGATGACGTCGAGCATCGCCGAGCGCGTCAGGCGCGCATTCCACGCCGTCACCGAGAGCGCCAACGCAATGGCGGGCAGCAGGATGTGCCGGAAGCTCTTCCAGAACACCGCGAAGTCGAAGGCAACGATGGCGTTCCACGCCGCGGTCGGGATCAGCTCGCCCCGGCCCGAGGAGGGCAGCATGCGGAGGTCGATCGAGAATACCATGATGAGCAGGATGCCGAGCAGGAAGCTCGGCACCGACACGCCAAGGATCGCTATGACCGAGCCGGCGTAGTCGATGGCGCTCCCCTGCCGGAGCGCCGTGATAATGCCGAGCGGTATGGCGATCAGCACGGCGATGAGCATCGACAGCACGGTCAGCTCGATGGTCGCCGGCAGGCGCTCGAAGATGAGCTGCGTCGTCGGCACCCGGAAGCGCAGCGACTGCCCGAGATCGCCGTGCAGCGCCGCCCAAAGATAGGTGCCGAACTGGACGTAGAACGGCCGCGTCAGTCCGAGTTGTTCCCGGAGCGCGTCCTTCTGCTCCTCCGTGATGCCCGGATTGCCCGCAGCCATGACATCGACCGGATCGCCCGGTATGAACTTGATGATCAGCGAGACGACGAA
>VGEJ01000143.1 GCA_016869335.1 Alphaproteobacteria bacterium
GCGCTGCGTCGCCGCGGCGTCGAGCCCGAGCGCATGGCACACCGCGGGCACCAGTGCGGGCATCGTGACATCGACCGAGAGGCCGCCGATCCCGAGCTGCTCCACGGCCGCGATGGCGAGCAGCACGACTTCGGCGTCGGCAGCGAGCGCGGCGCTGCCGATCAGCTCGACCCCGACCTGGGCGAACGCCCGCTCCGGGCGCAGCTGCGAGCCGCGCACGCGGAGGATCTCGCCCGTGTACGACAGGCGCAGCGGGCGCGCGACGTCCTTGAGCCGGGTGGCGGCGATGCGGGCGATCTGGGGCGTTATGTCGCAGCGCACGCCGAGCGGATGGTGCGAGAGTGGATCGACGAGGCGGAACATCTCCGCCGCCTTGGAGGCGCCCGGACCCTCCAAGAGGCTCGCCTCGAACTCGATCAACGGCGGCTTCACCGGCTCATAGCCGTGCTGCGCGAACACCGCCATCAGGCGCGCTATCGTCTCGGCCTCATGCTCAGCCTCGGGCGGCAGCGCATCGTGAAGCCCTGGCGGCAGCAGGGCGGCGGGTGGCGTCATCGACATGGGTATCGGAGTCTAGCGGAACTCGTGCCGGTGCCGCGACCCGCCTCTTGGCATTACATGCAGCATAGCGCCCGCGCTTCGCGCACCTGTGGCAGGACGCGAACGGCCGCCAACACCGCTTCGGGAGCCGCCTCGTCGAGCACGATCAGCGCAAGGGCCTCGCCACCCCGCGCCGTGCGCCCGAGGTGGAAGGTCGCGATGTTGATGCCGGCCGCGCCGAGCACCGTGCCGAGGGCGCCGATAAAGCCGGGCTTGTCGGCGTTACGCACGAACAGCATGTGGCGGGAGAGCTCGGCCTCGATCGCGATGCCATCGAGCTGCACGACGCCCGGGCGGTTGTCGGCAAACAGTGTCCCGGTAACCTCAAGGCCGCCGGCCCCGGCACGCGCGCGCAGGCGGACGAGCGTGAGGTAGTCGGTCGAACGTTCGCGCACCGACTGGGTCACCGGGATGCGGCGCTCGCGGGCGATGAGCGGCGCGTTGACCATGTTGACCGTATCGAGGCGGTGGGCCAGGAGCCCCATCAGCGCCGCGGCCCCCAGCGGCCGCACGTCGAGCTCCGCCACCTGGCCCTCAAACTCGATGGTGATCGCTTCCAGCGGACCGCTCAGGATCTGGCCGGTCAGGCTGCCGATCTGCTCGCAGAGGCGCAGGTAGGGCCTGAGGCGCGGCGCATCGGCGGCGCTGATTGCCGGCATGTTGAGTGCGTTGCGGACGGCGCCGAGCAGCAGGAAATCGGCCATCTGGTCGGCGAGCTGCAGTGCCACCTTCTCCTGCGCCTCCACCGTGGCCGCGCCGAGGTGGGGCGTGAGCACGGTCTCGTCCAGCGCGAACAGCGGGCTGTCGCGGGCTGGCTCGACCGCGAAGACATCGAGGGCGGCTCCCGCCAGCCGACCGGCGCGGATCGCCGCCGCGAGCGCCGCCTCATCGACCAGGCCGCCGCGGGCGCAATTGATGAGCCGCGCCCCCGGCTTCATCCGCGCGAGCGCCGCCGCATCGATCAGGCCCCGCGTCTCGGCGGTCAAGGGCAGGTGGAGCGTGACGAAATCGGCGCGCGCCAGAAGCTCGTTCAGGTCGACGCGCTCGACCCCGAGCTCGGCCGCCCGCTCCGCCGCAAGGTACGGGTCGTAGGTGACGACCCGCATCTTCAGTCCGCGAGCGCGGTCGGCAACGATGGACCCAATCGTGCCGCAGCCGACGATGCCGAGTGTCTTGTCGTAGAGCTCGGCGCCGAGGAAGCGCTGTTTCTCCCACTTCCCCGCGCGGGTCGAGCGGTCGGCCGCGGTGAGCTGGCGGGCGCAGGCGAGGAGCAGCGCCAGAGTGTGCTCGGCCGTGGTGATGGCGTTGCCATCGGGCGTGTTCATCACCACCACGCCTCGCGCCGTCGCCGCCGCCAGGTCGATGTTGTCGATGCCGATTCCGGCCCGGCCTGCGACCTTCAGCCTGCTGTTGGCGGCAAAGACATCGGCGGTGAGCCGGGTGCGGGAGCGCACGGCGATGCCCTCGTAATCGCCGATACGTGCCAGAAGTTCGGCGGGCGAGATGTCGGGGGCGACGTCTAGGGCGACGCCGCGGCGGGCGAGCACCTCGGCCGCCTGCGGGCTCAGCGCGTCGGCAATGAGAACGCGGGGCACGGTGTGCTAGAGCTCGTCGCGCACGTGCCGGAAGGCCCAGTCGAGCCACGGCAGGAGCCGGGCGATATCCTCGCGCTCGACCGTCGGTCCGCCCCAGATGCGCAGCCCCGGCGGCGCATCGCGGTGGCCGGCGAGATCATAGCCCACTCCCTCGGCCTCTATCAGCGCCGCAAGCCGCCGTACCGACGCCCGTTGCGCCGCGTCATCCAGCGCGGCGAATCGCTCATCGACGATTTGCAGGCAGATCGAGGTCGAGGAGCGGTAGCTCGGCTCGGCGGCGAGAAAACGGACCCACGGCGTCTGCTCCACCCACTGAGTCACCGTCGCGAGGTTGGCCCGGCTCCGCGCGATCAGCGCCGGTAGGCCGCCGATCGCCTCGGCCCAGCGCAGCCCGTCGATGGCATCCTCGACGCACAGGAGTGAGGGTGTGTTGATGGTCTCGGCATGGAATACGCCTTCGATCAGCTTGCCGCCCTTGGCGAGGCGGAAGAGGCGCGGCACCGGCCACGGCGGCGCGTAGCTCTCGAGCCGCTCGGCCGCCCGCGGGCTCAACATCATGACGCCGTGCGCCGCCTCGCCGCCCAGACTCTTCTGCCACGACCACGTCGCGACATCGAGCCGGTCCCAGGGGAGCGCCATGGCGAACACGGCCGATGTCGCATCGCAGATCGTCAGGCCCCGCCGCCCGGCCGCGATCCAGTCCCCGTTCGGCAGGCACACCCCGGAGGTGGTGCCATTCCACGGAAACACGACGTCGCAATCGGTATCGACCTCGGCAAGCGTCGGCAGTCGCCCGAACGGCGCGGCGTGGACGCGGACGTCGGCGAGCCGCAGCTCCTCGGTGACATCGTAGACCCAGCGGGCACCGAACTCGTCCCACTGCAAGAGCGCCACCCCGCGCGCGCCGAGGAGCTGCCACAGCGCCATCTCGACGGCGCCAGTATCGGAGCCGGCGACGATGCCGAGGCGATAGTCCGAAGGAATGCGGAGGACCGCGCGCGAGCGGTCGAGCACCTCCTGGAGCTTCGCCTTGCCGAACGCCGAGCGGTGCGCGCGACCGAGCGCGGCATCGGCCAGCGCCCCGACCGACCAGCCCGGCCGCTTGGCGCACGGGCCGCTGGAGAAGTGCGGCACGCGGGGCCTAAGCGTCGGCTTCATGGCGGTGACACCCTCGATCGCCTAGCGGTCGAGGGCCGGCTCCAACACGGCGAAGAGCTTGTCGATATCGGCATCGTTCACCCACAGATGCGGCGTCACCCGCATCGAGCCGCCGCGCACGCTGACGTACACCTGCTTCTGTGCCAGCCGCTCGGGCAGGCCGTCCGGAACGCCGCCGCGGAAGCGCAGGCCGAGGAAGTGGCCGGCCCGCAGATGCCCCGGAACCGAGCTCAGGCCCAGCCCCGTCGCGCGATGGGCGATGGCGGCGGTGCGCTCAGCCAGCGTCTCGGCGATCGCCGGTACGCCCCACGCTTCGATCTGGCGCAGCGCCGCGATTACCATCGGCAGGAGCGCGAAGTTCGAGCGCTCGCCGACGTCGTAGCGGCGCGCGCCGGGCTGGAACCCGTCACGGTAGTTGACGAGCGCGGCGAAGTTCTCGCTGCCCGCGCGGTCGATCCAGCCGTGCTCGAGCGGCTTGCCCTCGCGATGCGGCGGCGCGACGTAGAGGAAGCCCATGCTGTAGGGGCCGAGCAGCCACTTGTAGGTCGCGCACGTGATGTAGTCGGGCCGAACCGCGGCGACGTCGAACGGCAGCGCGCCGAGCGACTGGGTGAGATCGAGCACGAGCGCGGCGCGGACGGCGCGGCAGCGCGCGCCCACCGCGACGAGATCGACGATGCCTCCGTCGGTCCAGTGGCAGTGGGGCAGCGCGACGATGGCCGCGCGCTCATCGATCGCGGCGAGGAGCGCCGCCGTCCAATCCTGATCGGCCGGCCGCGCCACGGTCAGCACCTCGCCGCCCTTCTCGCGCACCAGCTCGCGCCACGGATAGACGTTGGAGGGGAACTGATCGGCGAGGATCACGACGCGACGGTCCGGCCCGACCGCGAGGTTGAGCGCGGCGATGGAAATGCCATAGCTCGCTGCCGGCACCAGCGCGATATCCTCGGCGCTGGCGCCGATCAGCCGGGCGAACAGAGCGCGGGCCACCTCGGAATCCTCGAAGAAATGCGCCGGCTTGATCTGCCACGGGTGAGCCTTGCGCTCGAGTCCGGCATGCCCCGCCGTGCACACCGACTTGAGCAGCGGCGACATGTAGGCACAGTTGAGATAGGCGACATCGGTGGGGATGTCGAACAGATGGCGCTGGCAGGGGATCATGCGTGGCTCCGGCTGGGGACGCGTATCCAAGACACCGGCTCTGCCGGGTGTCAATCGAGCCGGCGTGCTAGCCTCGGCGTCTCTGCGGCGGAGCGGTGCGCATGGACATCTACCACGTGTGGTGCGACCTCAGGCCGGGCGTGCGCGACCTCGCCTTCGCCGAGGCGGTCCAGCGTTACCTCGGCGGGCTCAAGGAGCGTGAGCTGATCGCGGGCTTCCGTCTGACCCGGCGCAAGCTCGGCCTCGGGCCACCCGAGCTCGGCGAGTGGCACATCATGATCGAGGTGAGCGGCCTGGCCCAGCTCGACCAGGCGTTCGCCGCGGCGGCCGCGCGCGCGGCACCGACCGAGGGCCTGCATCACGCCGTCAACAGTCTGGTGCAGAACGCCCGCTTCGCCCTCTACCGCGACTTCCCCGACCCGATCCGCCAGCACGGCCAGGAGCTATTCTGACTGGTCTGGGGTGGCGGCGCATACACATTGGGATCAATCCAAAGGATGGCACAACTCCTTGCGGTGAGTTCTCTCTATGTTCTCACTTTCTGGTGGCTACCGGTCTTCTCGCGTGGTACCGTGCAAGCTTCTGGAGTTTCTCAAGTGCGGGGGCGACGATGGCTGCCGGGATCACTAGGCACCTATTACGAGAGGGGGACGCCAGAGACCTTTCGTTCATTGCTACGGAAACCGTTCACCTGATTTGCACGAGCCCGCCCTACGGTGCGCTGAAAACCTATCCAGACCATCCGGCTCAGCTCGGTGGTCGTGTCCCTTGGAGTGGTGTAGGAGCTGTGGGTAAGTAGCCCGCCGCAGCGACCGCCCCGAGTCAGGCGGCGGCGGGCTACTTATCCACGGCGGTGGTCATCGTAGCTCTTCGGTAGGGTTGGGTCGCCAGACCTTCACCACGAACCGAGGACCCAACGATGACCGATGACATGATGAGCCTTCGCGCGCTGCTGGAGAAGAGTTCGGACGCCGAGCTGTTGCGCGAGATGGTGGGCTTCGCCGCCCATCGCCTGATGGAGCTGGAGGTCGAGACGCTGACTGGCGCTGCGCATGGCGCGCGCGACCCCGCACGGATCAACCAGCGCAACGGCTACCGCGACCGGATATGGGAGACGCGTGCCGGCGCGGTCGAACTGCACATTCCGAAGCTGCGCAAGGGCAGCTACTTCCCGGGCTTCCTGGAGCCGCGCCGGATGGCCGAGAAGGCGCTCGTCGCGGTCATCCAAGAGGCCTACGTTCAGGGCATCTCGACGCGCTCGGTCGACGACTTGGTCCAGGCGCTGGGCATGACCGGCATCTCCAAGAGCCAAGTCAGCCGGCTGTGCAGCGAGATCGACGACAAGGTGCGCACCTTCCTGACCCGGCCTCTGGAAGGCGACTGGCCCTATGTCTGGCTCGACGCGACCTATGTGAAGGTACGCCAGGCCGGACGCATCGTCCCGGTCGCGGTCATCGTCGCCGTCGGCGTCAACGGCGACGGCCGGCGCGAAGTCCTTGCCCTCGACATCGGCCCGTCGGAAGCCGAGACCTTCTGGACCGAGTTCCTGCGCTCGCTCGCCCGGCGCGGGCTCAGAGGCGTCAAGCTGGTGATCTCGGACGCCCATGAGGGGTTGAAGGCCGCAATCACGAAGGTGCTGCATGCCACCTGGCAGCGCTGCCGCGTCCATCTCATGCGCAATCTCCTGGCCCATGCCGGTCGCCAGGGGCGCGGCGTCGTCGCCGCCTTCATCGCCACCGCCTTCGCCCAGGAAGACACCGAGGCCGCGAGGACCCAATGGCGCCAGGTCGCCGATCAGCTCCGGCCCAAGGTCGCGAAACTCGCCGCCATGATGGACGCGGTCGAGACCGACGTCCTGGCCTACATGAGCTTCCCCGCCGCCCATCGACCCAAGCTCCACTCCACCAATCCGATCGAGCGCCTCAACGGCGAGATCAAGCGCCGCACCGAAGTCGTCGGCATCTTCCCCAACGAGGCATCCATCGTCCGTCTCGTCGGCGCCATCCTGCTCGAGCAGAACGACGAATGGGCCGTCCAGAGAGCGCGATACATGACGCTGGAAACCATCGCCCCGTTGAGCGACGATCCCATCGTCAAGCTGCCCGCCGTGGCAGCCTGACCCAACCGGCGGCCAGCATCGCCGGAGAGCACGAGCGACCTCGCGCTCCTACACCACTCACCGGGGCACGATCCAGCTCGGTAACATCGCTACATACGAAAAGTTCCTTGGCGAGCTGGATGCGGTCTGGACCGAATGCCTTCGCGCGCTCGTTCCTGGCGGTCGGATAGCCTGTGTCGTGGGTGATATCTGTGCCTCGCGTCGCCAAGGTG
>VGEJ01000144.1 GCA_016869335.1 Alphaproteobacteria bacterium
AAGTAGGCCGCAAGCCCGAACTCGGTGTCGTTGGCGAGGCGGACCGCTTCGCCATCCGTGCGGAAGCGGAAGAGCGGCGCGACCGGGCCGAAGGTCTCCTCGCGCGCGACTTTCATGGCCGGCGTGACCTCGGCCAGCACGGTCGGCTCGAAGAAGGTGCCGCCGAGCGCGTGCCGCCGGCCGCCGGCGACCAGCCGCGCGCCGCCAGCGAGCGCATCCTTGATGTGCTCCTCGACCTTCTCCACCGCCGCCATGTCGATCAGCGGGCCTTGCTGCGCCTTGCTCTTCAGCCCATCGCCGACCTCGAGCTTCGCTACCGCGGCGGCGAGCTTCTCGGCGAACGCGTCATAGATAGCGTCCTGCACCAGGATGCGGTTGGCGCAGACGCAGGTCTGGCCGGTATTGCGGAACTTGGACTGGAGCGCACCGTTCACCGCCTGATCGAGATCGGCGTCGTCAAAGACGATGAACGGCGCGTTGCCGCCGAGTTCGAGCGAGACCTTCTTCACCGTGCCGGCGCACTGGGCCATGAGCTGCTTGCCGATCGCGGTTGAGCCGGTGAAGGTGAGCTTGCGCACCGTCGCGTTCGCGGTCATCTCGCCGCCGATCGCACGTGCCCCGCCGGTGATGACGTTGAATAGCCCGCGGGGCAAGCCCGAGCGTTCGACCAGTTCGGCCAGCGCAAGCGCTGAGAAAGGCGTCGCGCTGGCCGGTTTCAATACCATGGGGCAGCCCGCGGCGAGCGCCGGCCCGGCCTTGCGCGTAATCATCGCCGATGGGAAGTTCCATGGCGTGATCGCGGCGCAGACGCCCACCGGCTGCTTGATCACGATGATCCGCTTGTCCGGCTGATGCCCCGGGATGGTATCGCCGTAGACGCGCTTGCCCTCCTCGGCGAACCACTCGATGAACGATGCGGCATAGGCGATCTCGCCCCGCGCCTCGGCCAGCGGTTTGCCCTGCTCGCCGGTCATGATGATCGCGAGATCTTCTTGGTTCGCCATCATCAGGTCGAACAGGCGGCGGAGTATCTGGCCGCGATCTTTGGCGGTGCGCGCCCGCCACGCGGGCCACGCCGCATCGGCCGCCGCGATCGCGCGCCTGGTTTCTGCCGCGCCCATGTCTGGGACGCTGCCAATGACGGCGCCGGTCGCCGGGTTGCTGACCTCCAGGCGGCGGCCGGAATCGGCATCGCACCACGCACCATCGACATAGCACTGCTCGCGGAACAGGCTCGGGTCCTTGAGGTCGAGCGGATTGGCGCGGTTGGCGCCGAGATCGCTGCGGGCGCGCTGGGTCATGGCCGGCTCCTTCTCAGGGTCTCACCTATAGTGCCCGTGAACCCCGACCCCTTACCAGCCCCGATGCGGCGACCGCTCAGGTGGGGCGGGTCCACACCAGCGGGAAGTCAGGGTCGTCGAAACGCTCGCCCGGCTTAAGCCCGGGATCGAAGGTCGGGATCGCGACTTCGCCTGGACGGATCACGTAGCGGGCGTCGTCGCCGAGCCAGCGGGTGGCAAGCGCCCGCCGCCGGTGGGGGCTCCGATTCCCCGGCGCGCCATGTACGATCATCGCCTGAAACACTAGGCAGTCGCCGGGCGCGAGCGCCCACCGCAGGATCGTGTGTCGGTCGCGCTCGGCCTCGATGTCGGGCAGCGCCGGCAGGCCGGTTCCGGCGTAGGGCGAGCCGTCGATGAAGTGCTGGGGGTTGAACGCCCGGCCCCAGCGGTGGCTGCCGGCGACGTACTCGGGGCAGGTCTCGGCCGCGACCGGGTCGAGTGGCAGCCATATCGAGCACACTTGGGCGCCGGCCACCGCCCAGTAGGGCTGATCCTGGTGCCAGGGCGTGCGCGCGCTCGTCCCCGGCTCCTTAATCAGCACCTGGTCGTAAAAGAAATTGACGCGTTGGGCACCCATGATGGAGCCCGCGATGGCCGCCGCAGGCGATTCGAGGACGAAACGGCGGACGCCGGGAATGCGCCGCCAGGCATCGAGATCGCCGAAGAAGCGGCCGTGATGGCCGGCCGCCGCGTAGTCTTCGGCGTGTGGGCCGGGCCGGGCGAGCGCCTCATCGAGCGCCTCGGCCAGAGGCGTGAGCCAGTCACGGCCGAATGCCTGGCGCAGGCAGACGACGCCATCGCGCCGATAGGCGGCGATGGCGGCGGCGGTCACGGCGCGCGGCGCGCGCATCGCACCACTTTAGGTCAACCCGGGACTCGTCGTGAAACATGGCTATTCTCGGCCACCACTCTAGGGTTATGATGGTGGCGGCTTTGGGTGTGGCGGTCGAGGGGAGACGGATGCCAGCACCATCGGCGCTGTCGTGCGTCAGCACTGGGTCGAGCCGGGCGCCGCTGCGCGCGGTGCCATTCCCTGACCATCACACTGCATAGAGGGAGCGGGCTGTCGCCCGCGGGGACGTTCCTGTCCGCATGCGCCGGCCATGCATCGGCGCGACGCGGTCGCTAGGGGGAGAGGACTATGAGCAGTGATATCGGCGCGCTGACCGTCATCTTCACAGAGTTCTACTACTGGCTGACCGTCGTGATCATGTTCCTGATCCACATCGGTTTCTGCATGTATGAGGTCGCCGCCTCGCGACAGAAGAACATGATGCACACGCTGATGAAGAACACGATGCTCATCCCGCTGGTGAGCGTCACGTTCTTCTCCTTCGGCTGGTGGATCTACTTCGCGTTTCCGAAAATTCCGTTTGGACCGCTCACCGATGCGCCCTTCGCCGAGCCGTGGAGCACCCTGATGGGGCCGCACCTCGGCGGCGGCGCCGACGAGGGGGCGGCGACGTGGGCCCGGCTCAACGGCGTGTTCTGGGCCGCATTCCTCCTGTTCTCCTGGACCGCCGCCTCGATCGTCTCGGGCGCGGTCATCGAGCGCATCCGCTCGGGCGCGTTCTGGATCGTCGCCGTGCTCGTGGGCTCGGTGACCTGGATCATCGATGCCGCCTGGGGCTGGCACTCCGAGGGTTGGATGGTGCAATACCTCGGCTATCACGACGCCTACGCCTCGGGCGTCATCCATGCGATCGCGGGCGGCACGGCGCTGGCCGTGCTGATTCACCTCGGGCCGCGGATCGGCAAGTTCCGCGCCGACGGCACGCCGCGCAACATCGTGGCCCACCACCCGTGGCTGGCGACGATCGGCATCTTCCTGATCTACACCGGCTTCTGGGGCTTCTACGTCGCCTGCAATGTGCCGATCTATGACATCGATCAGGCCAGCGACCGCACCTTCTTCTCCTCGACCACGATCTATCTGACGCCGACGACGCTCTCGGCGATCACGGTCAACTTCATCATGTCGCTCTCGGGTGGCCTGATGGCCGGCTATCTGATCTCGCGGGGCGACGCGTTCTGGACCTATTCGCTCGGCCTTGCCGGCATCATCGCCTGTTCGGCCGGCAACGACCTCTACCATCCGATCCAGGCGCTCGTGCTGGCGGCGATCGGTGCGGTCATCGTCTACAAGCTGCACTATTGGGTTGAGCGCCGCTTCAAGATCGACGACGCAGTCGGCGCGGTGGCAGTGCACGGCTACGCCGGGGTCTACGGCGTGATCGTCGCGGGCTTCGTGCTCTGGGGTTACCCGGCGTCCTACCACGCCGACTGGGCGACGGTGACGCCGTGGGGCCAGGCGATCGGCGCAGTGATCATGTTCGGCGTGCTCGGCTTCCTGCCGACCTACATCGTGTGCGCCATCCTCAAGAGCGTTGGCCTCTTGCGCATCCCGCGCGAGATCGAGCTCATCGGGCTCGATGTTGCCGAGTACGAGGGCCGCTACCTGAGCGAGGACGAGGTCAGGGCTGCCGAGCGCGAGGAAGCGCAGAAGACCGGCTTGGCCTGAGGGGGAGGACGAGACATGTGGGAGAATTGGGCCGGCACCATCGCCGACATCGGGGCGATCTATCCGTGGGGCGGCACCTCGGGGGGCGCCTGGGAGGTCATCTTCTGGATCGTCGGCCTCGTCGCATGGTTGGGCTGGCACATCGCGCAGTTCCGCTTCGAGAACAAGACCTATACCGAGGATCGCGTCAGGTTCGGCTCGAAGGAGGCAGTCAGAAAAGCGCTTGACCAGAAGAGCTAAGCCCGCGGAGCGCCGGGCGTCCTAGGCGCGCACCCAGTCGAGGGCTTCGCCTGCGAGGTCGAAGCAACCGGCGGTGAGGCGACCACCGTAGCCGCAGCCGCCATCGACCGTGGCGCTGAAGGACGGGAGTGCGATGCCGCGATGCCGGCGGTCGTAGCCGCGGATGACGCGGCGGAAGCCGGCGTAGGGTGCCTTGTCGAGCTCGGCGAAGTGGCCGCTGCCCCACCAGAACGTGTCGCCCTGCTCGGTCAGCGGCCGGCTGGGATCGATCCCGGCGTGGACGAACAGGAGCTCGCCGCCAGCGGTGCGCGATGCTCGGCGCAGCGCGCTGAAGAGCTCGTCGTGACCGGGATGGGCGTGCATCGCGGCGCGCAGCTGCCCGGTCCAGCGCGTGATTGCCAACGGCCCCTCGCGGAACACCGAGCGCGCGGCCTGCTCCTGGCCGCCGTAGGCCGCGAGCGTCGCGCCCACTCCCTGCGCCAGCATCCAGTCGAAGACCTCCGCCGGCGTCGTCGCGAACTGGATTTGCAGGAGCTTGTTCCACATCTCCTCCTGGGCGCCGCGGAGGAAGACGACATCGTGCGCCTCCATGCCGGGCAGCGTCAGGATTCGGCGGCGAAAGCGCAGGACCTCGTCCAGCGTGCCCAAGCCATCCGTCCCGATGCCGAGCAGATTGCCAAGATAGACGAGCCGATCGCCGCGCCTAAATCGTGGCCACACCGCCTCATGGAGCGCGCCGAGCGCCACCGCGTCGGCATGCACCGCGCCGACCGCCCAAACGCGCCGCGCCGCGCTCAGGATCGCAAATACCTGGTCCGACGGCGGCGGTTTGATCACGCCCGGCGCCCGCCTCAGGCGGCGCGCAACGCTTCCTCGAGGTGGCGTCCGGCCGCCACCTCGTCGATCTCCTCGACGGCGGCAAACTCCCGCGCCAGCCGATCGAGCGCCGTCTCGTAGATCTGGCGCTCGCTGTAGGACTGATCGGGCTGGTCGTTGGTGCGATGGAGGTCGCGGATGACCTCGGCGATGGCCATCGGGTCGCCCGAATTGATCTTGGCCTCATACTCCTGGGCCCGCCGGCTCCACATCGTGCGGCGCACCCGTGCCCGGCCCTTGAGCGTCAGCAACACCAGGCGCATCTGATCCTTGCTCGAAAGCACCCGCATGCGTGTGGACTCTGCCTTGTCGACGGGCACGCGCAGGGTCATCTTGTCTTTCTCAAAAAAGACCACGTAGACCTTGAGCTGGTAGCCCGAGATCTCCTGCTCTTCGATCCGCACGATCTTGCCCACGCCGTGAGTCGGGTAGACGACGTGGTCATTCACCGCGAACTTGGCCTTCTGGGCGGGGATCTTCTTGACCGCCGCAGGCTTGACGCAAGCCGCCGCGCCGCGCGTTCCTGCTGCGCGCGTTGCCTGTCGCATACGATGCTCCTCGTTTCTGCTGCATGGCCCGCGCCGTCTGCCCGACGCGCGATCCACCATGGATCGCTATATCACAATCGGAGGCAAAAGGACAGGCAAACTGACGCGCGTCCACATCTCCTATCGCACGAATCCGGCGCGCCGGGAGGCGCGCTCGATCAGGCCTCGGCCTTCAGGCGATCGATGCGGCGGCGATCGCTTTTCGTCGGCCGGCCGCTGCCGGGTTGGCGTTCGCCTACTCGCGCCGGCACTGCGGCCGCGTGCGCCTCCGGCGCCAGGTCGGCGTAAAGCGCGCGCGCCTCGGGCGCCGGGCCGCGCCGCCCGCCGAGATCGACAACCCGCACCACCCGGACGCGCGGACCCTGGACGAACGTGATGACATCGCCCAGCCGAATCACAGCGCTTGCCTTCTTGGCCGAGATCCCATTGATCCGCACCCGGCCGGCGGCACACAGCCGGCAGGCGAGCGACCGGCTCTTGAAGAAACGCGCGTACCACAACCATTTGTCTAGGCGCGGCGCGGCGCTCATTGGCGCGCGAGCTTGGCGCTGGTGAGGCGTTCCGCCAATGCGGCGAACGGCGACTCGCGGCGGACGGGCGGCGCCGCCGGGGTGATGCGCCGCGGCGCCCGCAGGATGCGCGTCTCGGTGGCCGGCCCCACGGCACGATATCCGAGCTCGGCGAGAACGGCGTGCAGCATCTCGCGACCGCAGCCCAGGAGCGACAGGAGGGCATGGTCCGGCAGTGCCGTTCGGGCGCGCGCGCGGGCGCGGAGTTCGCGGACGAGCTTCTCCACCATGTCGCACCGTACCGCGCGGCCGCCGCACGGCTGGTAGCCGAGCGCGTTGAGGAGCCCGCTCGGCAAGTCCTCGGTGGCGGCAAACGACACGATGCCGGGTGCCGGTAGCGGTCCACCCTCGGCCCGATGCAGGGTCGTCCACAGGCGTGCCCGCAGCGCCAGGCTCGCGGGCTTGAGCACCGCCGGGAGGTAAACCACCACCTCACCGATGTGCACGCCGAGCAGGCGCAGCGCGGCGCGCTCGGCGCCCTCGATGGCCACGACCTGATCGGCAACGCGCGCGCGGGGCAGCGCGCCGAGGCTCTCGCACAGCTGAAAGGCAATGCCCCGCGCGGCGCCACCCAGCGACGCCTGCCGCAGCCGCAAGAGGGGCGCGAGCTGCTGCTCGATCCGGCTCCCAACCCACCTCTCGAGGCGGCGGCGCACGGCCTCGGTGTGCGCTCCGGCCGGCATCTCGCCGGCGAGCAGCGCGATGCGGGGAGCGAGGACGCGCGTGC
>VGEJ01000145.1 GCA_016869335.1 Alphaproteobacteria bacterium
CGGTCGAGCGGATGCTGGCCGGCGAGCGCGAGAAGCTGTTGCGCATGGAGGCCGAGATCGGCACGCGCGTGATCGGCCAACACGAGGCGGTGGTCGCGGTGTCGAACGCCGTGCGCCGCGCCCGCGCCGGCTTGCAGGACGAGCGCCGGCCGCTCGGCTCGTTCCTGTTCCTCGGCCCTACCGGGGTCGGCAAGACCGAGCTCGCCAGGGCGCTCGCGGCGTTCCTGTTCGATGACGAGAACGCGATGGCGCGCATCGACATGTCGGAATACATGGAGAAACACGCCGTCGCCCGTCTCATCGGCGCGCCGCCGGGCTACGTGGGCTACGAGGAGGGCGGCGCGCTCACCGAGGCCGTTCGCCGCCGGCCCTATCAGATCGTGCTGTTCGACGAGGTCGAGAAGGCGCAAGCCGACGTCTTCAACATTCTCCTGCAGGTACTCGACGACGGTCGCCTCACCGATGGCCACGGCCGCACGGTCGATTTCCGCAACACGCTCATCATCCTGACATCGAACCTCGGCTCCGACATCCTGGCGGCGCAGCGGGAGGGCGAGGACACCAGCGCGGTGCGCGATGAGGTGATGGCGGCGGTGCGGGCCGCGTTCCGCCCCGAGTTCCTGAACCGGCTCGACGAGATCATCCTCTTCCACCGGCTGACACGGGCGCACATGGGCGGGATCGTGACGATCCAGCTCGCCCGGCTCGCCCAGCTCCTCGAGCACCACAAGATCGAGCTCGAGCTCGACGATTCGGCGCGCGCATGGCTTGCCAATGCCGGTTACGATCCGGTGTACGGTGCCCGACCGCTCAAGCGGGTCATCCAACGCCACTTGCAGAACCCGCTGGCCGAGGTGATCCTCGCGGGGCGGCTCGAGCCGGGCGTGCCGGTGCGCGTCTCGGCGGGCGATGGCGGCCTGGCCATCAACGGTGAGGCAATCGCCGCGGCCGCGTGAGCGGCTGAGCCCGAGGGAGCGTGACGGTGGCAGGCACGGACCCGGCGACGCAGGCGGCGGCGTTGTTATGGAGCGCGCGGCGGGAGGGGGGCGCCTCGCCCGACTGCTCGCCGACTGCCGCCCGGCAACGGTGGCGGCCGGCTACACGGTGCAGGAGGCGCTGATCGCACAGGCCGGCACACCGGTCGCCAGCTGGAAGATCGCCGCGACCAGCGCCGCGGGCCAGGCCCACATCCGGGTCAGCGAACCGCTGAGCGGCCCGCTGTTCGCACCTTATGTCGTGGCCGATGGTGCCACCCTCGACATCGCGCGCAATCGCATGGGGGTCGTGGAGGCGGAGTTCGCCTTCCGCTTCGGGCGAGCGCTCGGGGCGGGTGAGGCGCCCCTGGCCGACGACGTCGTCCTGGCAGCAGTGAGCGCGCTTCACCTCGCGATCGAGGTGCCCGACTCGCGCTTCGAGGACTTCGAGACGGTGGGCGCGCCCTCGCTCATCCCGATGACGCCTGCGCCGGCTGGTTCGTGCTCGGCGCTGCGGTGACGGTGTGGCGCCCCGCCGACCTCAGAGGCCACGCGGTGCGCGGGCTGATCGACGGCGGCGTCGCCGCCACCGTGTCGGGTGCCAATGTGCTCGGCGACCCGTGCCGGGCGCTCTGCTGGTTCGTCGCCGATAGGCACCGTCGCGGCCAGGCGGTGCCCGAGGGCATGGTGGTGACGGCGGGCACCTGCGTCACGCCGGTGCCGGTCGCGCGCGGTGCCCACGCCGAGGCCGATTTCGGCGCCTTCGGTAGGGTGGCTGTCACCCTTGCCTGAGGCGCGGCGTGCGGCTTGCGTGGCGCGCGTGCCGTTGGCTAGTCTGCGGTCGGGTCGCCGGAAGGGAACACGATGCCCAAGGAACTCCACCACTTCATCGCCGGCAAGCGTGTCGCCGGCCAGAGCGGGCGCTTCGGTGATGTCTACAATCCGGCGACCGGCGAGGTCAGCGCGCGGGTTCCGTTCGCGGGCGCTGGCGAGACAGCGGCCGCCATTGCTGCCGCCGAAGCGGCTCTCCCCGCCTGGGCGGCGACCCCAGCGCCGCAACGAGCACGCTTGCTGTTCCGCTTCCGCGAACTGATCGAGAGCCACGCGGAGGAGCTTGCGCACCTCATCACCGCCGAGCACGGCAAGGTGCTGGCGGACTCGCGCGGCTCGCTCACCCGCGGCCTCGATGTCGTCGAGTTCGCCTGCGGGATTCCCCATCTCCTCAAAGGCGACTTCAGCGACGGCGTGGGGCGCGGCATCGACTCGTGGTCGCTGCGCTCGCCGGTCGGGGTGTGCGCCGGCATAACCCCCTTCAACTTCCCGGCGATGATCCCGCTGTGGATGTTTCCCATCGCGATCGCGTGCGGCAACACCTTCGTGCTGAAACCCTCCGAACGCGATCCCTCCTGCGCGCTCCGCCTTGCCGAGCTGCTGCTCGAAGCGGGCGCGCCCGATGGCGTGCTCAACGTCGTCAACGGCGACCGCACGGCGGTCGACGCCCTGCTGACGGACGGGCGCGTGCAGGCGGTGAGCTTCGTCGGTTCGACCGCGGTGGCCGAGGAGGTCTACGCCAGGGGCGCGACGCAGGGTAAACGGGTGCAGGCCTTCGGCGGCGCCAAGAACCACATGGTGGTCATGCCGGATGCCGATCTCGACCAGGCGGTCGATGCGCTGATGGGCGCCGCCTACGGCTCGGCTGGCGAGCGGTGCATGGCGATCTCGGTCGCGGTGGCCGTCGGCAAGGTCGGCGACCAGCTCGTCGAGGCGATCGCGCCCAGAGTGCGCAAGCTCAAGGTCGGGCCGGGTGCCGATCCCGAGTCGGAGATGGGGCCGCTCGTCACCGCCCAGCACCGCGAACGCGTGGAGCGCCTGGTCGCGACCGGCGTGAGCGAAGGCGCGACGTTGCGCGTCGACGGCCGGGGCTTGAGGCTGCAGGGCTACGAGAACGGCTACTATATGGGCGGCTGTCTGTTCGACCAGGTCACCACCGACATGACGATCTACAAGGAGGAGATCTTCGGTCCCGTGCTGTCGGTCGTGCGCGCGCCGGATTTCGACGGCGCGGTCGAGATGGTGAATCGGCACGAATACGGCAACGGCACCGCGATCTTCACGCGCGATGGCGATGCCGCGCGCACCTTCGCGAGCCAGGTCAAGATCGGCCTCGTCGGCGTGAACGTGCCGATCCCGGTGCCGATGGCGTACCACAGCTTCGGCGGCTGGAAGCGCTCGCTGTTCGGCGATTCCAACATGCACGGCCCCGAGGGCGTGCGCTTCTATACCAAGCTCAAGACCGTGACGGCCCGCTGGCCCACCGGCATCCGCGCCGGCGCCGAGTACACCATGCCGATCGTGCGCTAGGGGTCGCGGAGCGCCGATCATGCTCGCGGGGCACCCCGAGGGACCGATCTTCGCCTACCGCGAGCGGCTCAAGGGCGGGCAATGGAAGCCCGACCCGATCCAGGAGCTGGCGGTCGAGAACCTCCAGCTCCTGCACAATCGGCTCAAGGCCTACAAGCCGGTCAAGGGCTCGACATGGCTCGACCGGCTGCTCGACAAGCGCGAGCCGCCGCCCCAGGGCATGTACCTCCACGGCGGCGTCGGGCGCGGCAAGTCGGTGCTGATGGATCTGTTCTTCGCGTGCGCGCCTACCGCGCACAAGCGACGCGTCCATTTCCACGCCTTCATGCTCGATGTCCACAGCCGGATCCACGCCTGGCGCCGGCTCGACCCGAGCGCCCGCGATGGCGACGATCCGATCAAGCCGGTGGCGAAGGCGCTGGCGGGCGAGGCCACGCTCCTCTGCCTCGATGAGCTGATGGTCAAGGACGTGGCCGACGCCATGATCCTGCGCCGGCTGTTCGCGAAGCTGTTCACCAACGGGGTCGTCACCGTCATCACCTCGAACGTGGTGCCGAACGAGCTCTACCTTGGCGGCCTCAACCGCGAGCAGTTCCTGCCCTTCATCGATCTGATCGAGACCAATCTCGATGTCTTCCACCTCGACAGCCCGCGCGACTATCGGCTGCAGCGCCTCAAGGGGCGGCCGATGTACTTCGCCCCGCTCGGCGCGCGCTCGGACGCCGGTCTCGCTGCCGCCTACCGCGAGCTGCTGGACGGTGCCGAGCCGGAGCCGCTGACGCTCGACGTGCAGGGCCGCGAGCTGCCGGTGCGCGAGGCGGCCGAGGGCATCGCCCGCTTCTCGTTCGCGGAGCTGTGCGGCCGGCCGCTCGGCGCCGCCGATTACATCGAGGTCGCGCGCTCGTTCCATACCGTGGTGCTGACCGGCATCCCACAGCTCAGCAACGAGCGCCGCGACGAGGCGCGGCGGTTCGTCAACCTGATCGATGTGCTCTATGATCACCGCGTCAACCTCCTGTGCAGCGCCGCGGCGAACCCCGATGCGCTCTACGCCGGCGGCCACGAGGTGCCGGAGTTCGGCCGCACGGTCTCGCGCCTCAACGAGATGCAGTCCGAGTCCTACATCGCGGCGCAGCACGTCGTCTGAGAAGCCGCCGACGGAGGTGCCATGATCAACCGCGCCGATTGCGAGCGGCTCGATCGCCGCGACCCGCTGCGCCGCAAGCGCGCCGCCTTCCGCCTGCCGAAGGGCGTGATCTATCTCGATGGCAACTCGCTCGGGGCGCTGCCCCGCGCCGTGCCCGGCCGCATGCGGGCGCTGATCGAGCAGGAGTGGGGCGAGGGCCTGATCCGAAGCTGGAACGAGGCCGGCTGGATTGCCAAGCCGGCCGCCGTGGCGGCCAGGCTCGCGCCGCTTATTGGCGCCGCGCCCGATGAGGTGATCTGCGCCGATTCGACCTCGGTCAACCTGTTCAAGCTGCTCGTGGCGGCGCTCCGGCTGCGCCCGGCGCGGCACACCATCGTCACCGAGCTCGGCAACTTCCCCACCGATCTCTACATCGCCGAAGGCGTGCGCGAGCTCATGCCGGGCACGCACCTCAACCGGGTCGAGGCGAGCGGGCTCATTCGGGCGCTCGATGGCGACAGCGCCGTTCTGACGCTGACTCACGTCAACTTCCGCTCCGGCCGCGTCCACGACATGGCGGCGCTGACCGCGGCCGCCCACGGCGCCGGGGCGCTGACGCTGTGGGACCTGTCGCACTCGGTCGGGGCGCTGCCGGTAGACCTCGCGGCGGCCGGTGCGGATCTGGCGATCGGGTGCGGCTACAAGTATCTAAACGGGGGCCCCGGTGGCCCCGCCTTCCTCTATGTCGCGCGCCGCCACCAGGGGGCGATCCGCCCGGTGCTGACCGGCTGGATGGGCCATGCCCAGCCGTTCGACTTCGCACCCGACTATCGCCCGGCCGGGGGCCTGACGCGGCTCCTCTGCGGCACGCCGCCCATCTTCGGACTGATCGCGCTGGAGGCGGCACTCGACGTCTGGGACGGGGTCGATATCGCCCTGGTGCGCCAGAAGAGCGTCGCTCTCGGCGATCTGTTCGTGCGGCTGGTCGAGGAGCGTCTGGCCGGGCAGGACTTCGTGCTCGCCTCGCCGCGCGCGGGCGCCGAGCGCGGCAGCCAGGTCTCCTTCCGCCATCCGGAGGGCTACGCCATCATGCAGGCCCTCATCGCCCGCGGCGTGATCGGCGATTTCCGCACCCCCGATATCCTGCGCTTCGGCTTCGCGCCGCTCTACGTTCGTTATCAGGACGTGTGGGACGCGGTGGCAGTGCTGGGCGAGGTGATGGCGGACCGCGCGTGGGACGCGGCCGTGCACCGCCGACGCGCCGCTGTGACCTGACGACCCTACTGCGTCAGTTCCTGGAAGGTGTTCGGCGCCGGCGAGACCACCGTGAGGCCGTTCGCAGTGACCTCGATCACCGCGAGCCCGCGTTCGGCGATCCCGTCGGGGCCGAAGCGGAAGATTCCATCGACACCCTTGAAGCCACTCGCGTTGGTCAGCATGGCGGAGGAGAAGTCGCCGCGACGGGCGAGCGCTATGGCCAGCGCCATCGCGTCGTAGGCCACGCTCGCGAGCCGTGGCGGTTCGTGCCCGAAGGCCGCGGCGAAGCGCTGACGGAACGCGTCATGGCGCTCGAGCGCGGGAGCGGCGAACCAGCCGCCGACGAGCGCCGGCTCACGGCCGAGCGTGGCGTCGAGCCAGAGGTAGGTGCCGAGGAACCGATAGGCCGCCGGATCGACGTCGTAGTACGGCAGGAGCGGCGCCAGCTGGCGCAGGTTGGGGCCGCCCTCCGGGAGCAGCACGGCATCGAAGCGCGCGCGCCGCTGTGCCAGTGCCCGCGCCGCCGCGTCGCCATCGGACGCATCGGCCGCGTATTGGACGATGTCCTCGGCCGAGAGGCCAAGCGGCGCTGCCGCCCGCGCCAGCGCCAGCGACACCTCGGCGCCATACCCAGTCTGTGGCACGAGGGCCGCGATGCGCCGCAGGCCGCGCTCGCGAGCGAAGTGAAGCACGCGGGCGACCTGTTGGTCCGGTGAGAAGCCCATCAGGAAGACCCCCGGCCCGGCGGCGGAGCGGTCGTTCGAGAACGCGATGAGGCTGACCCCGCGCGCCCGTGCCGGCTCAGCGGCGGCCATCGTTGCGGCGCTGAACACCGGCCCGAGGATGAGCATGGCGCCCTCGGCGAGGGCGCGCTCAGCGGCCGCGGCGGCGCCCGGCGCCGTATCACCGGTGTCGTAGGGGCGTAGCACGAGCCGATCATCCGCGAGATCGAACAGGGCAAGCTGCGCCGCATCGAGGAGCGCCGCGCCGAGTTCAGCGCGGGCGCCGGTGAGCGGCAACAGGAGCGCGACAGCGGCGCTCGCAGCCTCTTCCGGTGCGCGCAGCTCCGCGGCACCGCCCGCCCCGCCCTCC
>VGEJ01000146.1 GCA_016869335.1 Alphaproteobacteria bacterium
CGCCGCCGGCGGCGCCGGCCGCCGCACGAGCCGCTTGACTGCCCGGTACGTCCGCGGGATCAGCGCATCGCGGAGCCCGCGGAACGCCGCCTCGATGCCATGTGCCGACTGCACCACCGGCGCGTAGTCCTTCGAGTCGTTCCAATAGCTGCCGTAGGTCGCGAGCACGCCGAGGTCGTTCATGTTGTGCGTGAGCAGCACGAAATCGGGCCGCAGCGGCAGCAGCTTGGCCGTGAGCACGATGATCGAGTGCAGCGTGTTGTTGCCCGACTTGGCGGCATTGAGGCTGTTCACCCGAATTCCCAGGCGCTGCTCGAGCAGGCGGCCGACGAGGAAGGGAAACCGATTCTCAGGCGCGACGAACATCGTCTCGGTGGTGGAGCCGCCGAGGAAGGCGATCGTCAGGTCGGCCAGCGCGTGGACGCGGGAGGGTGCGATAAAGCCATCCACATCGGTCGCGATGGTGTAGCTCGGCGCGACAGGTCCGCCCGGGGTGGCGAGCCGCGCCGCGGGTGGCGCGAAGGTGAACGTGGTGTCGGGCTGATACTCGCGCAGCCGCACGAAACGCGGCGGCGCCAAGGCGTTCTCCCCGGCGAGGACGATCTGCCCGGACTCCAGCTCGGCGAGCAGTGCTTCGAGTGCCGCCAGCAAAGCGACGAGCGCGAGCACCACGACCGCGGCCAGCGTCAGGACGGGATGCCTCTCGAACCGATTCATCGCGGCGCGGCCGGCACCGAGAGCGGCTCACCGGCCCGCGGCGCGCCGTTCTAGAGGCGCGGGGTTGGTGGAGCCGAGGGGAGTCGAACCCCTGACCTCTTGAATGCCATTCAAGCGCTCTCCCAACTGAGCTACGGCCCCCGCGCGCGGCGGCAAGCGCGGCGCACCCTATGAGGCGCCGGACACCGAATCAAGCGCCATGTGCCGCCTAGACATCTTCGGGTTGCGCCCCCGTTTTGCCGCCTTCGAGGACCTCCGCCACGTCCTCGTCGTCCTTGCCGAGGTCGGTGGCATCCTCGATCAGCTCCTCCTCCTCCTCCTCCTCGGCCTCGCCCTCCGCGAGCACGGCAAGCTCCTCCTCGTCCGCGAACGCCGCTTCGGCGACAAGGAGCTCCTCGGCCGGGGCCGGCCTCGGTTTCTTGGGCTCGACCGGTTTGCTCTTGGTCTCAGCGCGGCGGCGGGTGCTCTGGGCCACGAACTCGGCGCCGCACTTCGGGCACGCCAGCGGTTTGCGGCGGAGATCGTAGTAGCGCGTGCCGCACGCTTGGCACAGGCGCTTCTCTCCCCATTCCGGTTTCGTCACGGCACTACCTCCCGATCGCCGACTCAAACAGGGGATGAGTTACGGAATCCCCAATGCCACGATCGACTCCGCCTGTCAAAGTCAAATCGGCCGGCGCGGTGGTCGCCCTGGTCTCCCGCCGCCGTGGTGTGCTAGACGGGTTGCCTTGCGGCCCCGCCGGCGTGGCCGCGTTACTCCCCTCGGACCACGGCCGTGGCAGCCATCGCCGCTCATCGTTCCGGGCCGCTTAGCGGCGCCGCCCGCGTGCCGGGTGACAAGTCGATCTCGCACCGCGCCCTCCTCATCGGTGCCCTCGCCGTGGGCGAGACGACGGCGGCCGGCCTGCTCGAGGGCGAGGACGTGCTGCGCACCGCCGCCGCCCTGCGGACGCTCGGCGCCGAGATCTGGCGCGACGACGGCGGCCTCTGGCACATCGCCGGGCGCGGCATCGGCGGCTTCGCCGAGCCCGACGGCGTGCTCGACCTCGGCAACTCGGGCACCTCGGTACGGCTGCTCATGGGGGCGCTCGCGTGCCATGGGTTCACGACCTTCCTCACAGGCGATGACTCGCTCCGGCGGCGGCCGATGGCACGCGTCGCCCACCCGCTGCGTGCCTTCGGTGCGACGATCCTCTGCCGCTCCGGCGGGCGGCTGCCGCTGGCGCTGACCGGCACCGATGCGCCGGTGCCGATCACCTATGAGGTGCCGGTGCCCTCGGCCCAGGTCAAATCGGCGGTGCTGCTGGCCGGGCTCGGCGCGCCCGGGGTGACCACGGTGATCGAGCGCCAGCGGACCCGCGATCACACCGAGCGCATGTTGCGCGCCTTCGGCGCCGACATCGAGACGACCGCGGCGCCGGGCGGCGGCGCCAGCATCGCCTTGCACGGCCAGCCCGAGCTGGCGGCCCAGGCGCTCCGCATTCCCGCCGATCCGTCTTCGGCCGCCTTCCCGCTCGTGGCAGCGCTGTGCGTTCCGGGCTCGGCGGTGAGCGTGGCCGGCGTCGGCTTCGGCGCCGAGCGCAGCGGGCTCTACCACGTGCTGCGCGAGATGGGAGCGGCCCTCGAGATCCGTACGCCGCGCGAGGAGAGTGGGGAACCGGTCGCCGACCTGATAGCGCGCGCCGGGGCGCTGCGCGGCATCGAGGTGTCCTCCGAGCGGGCGCCAACGATGATCGACGAGTACCCGATCCTCGCGGTCGCCGCGGCCTGCGCCGAAGGCACGACGCGGCTGCGCGGCCTGGCCGAGCTGCGGGTCAAGGAGAGCGACCGGCTGGCCGCCATCGCCCACGGCCTCACCGCCTGCGGCGTGCAGGCGACGATCGAGGACGATGATCTGACGATCGCGGGCTGCGGCGGACCGCCGCCCGGCGGCGCCACGATAGCCGTGCAGCTCGACCACCGCATCGCCATGGCCTTTCTCGTACTCGGACTGGCGGCGCGCCGGCCGGTGGCGATCGACGACGATGCGGCGATCGCGACGAGTTTTCCGAGCTTTGTGGCGCTCCTGCGTGGCCTCGGCGCAGATTTCCGGGCGCTGTCGTGATCATCGCGATCGATGGCCCGGCGGCGAGCGGCAAGGGCACCATCGCCCGCCGGCTCGCCCGCGAACTCGGCTTTGCCTACCTCGACACCGGCGCGCTCTACCGCGCGGTCGCGCTCAGGTTGCTGCGTTCGAGCGCCGCGCCCGACGGGGCGAACGCGGCGCATGCGGCAGCGGCAGTGCGGCCCGCCGCCGATCTCGCCGACCCGGCGCTGCGCGATGAGGCCGTCGCCGGGCTCGCCTCGCGCCTCGGCGCGATGGCCGAGGTACGCGCCGCGCTGCTCGCCTTTCAGCGTGATTTCGCGAGCCGCCCCCCCGCTGGCGCCGCCGGCGCCGTGCTGGATGGCCGCGACATCGGCACGGTCGTGTGCCCCGATGCGGACATCAAGCTGTTCGTTACCGCGAGCCTCGAGGAGCGGGTCCGCCGGCGGGTGAGCGAGCTTGCGGCCGAGGGGCGCCCTGCCGAGGCCGCCACCATTCGGGCGGACCTCGAGGCCCGCGATGCCCGCGATCGGGCACGCTCGGTCGCGCCGTTGCGCCAGGCGGATGACGCTTACTTGCTGGACACCACGAATCTGGATATAGATTCGGCCTTCGCTGCGGCGAAAGCGCTGGTTTCCAGACACCGTACCTAGGACGCGCCGGGGTATTGCCGGCGCTTTCGGATCGTGGTGCCTGTATCGACGCCGAGGCGTGCACGTATCACGTCCGTGAGGAGGATGAACGCGGATGACCGAACAGACGGCCCGGTCGGTGGGCGCGCGGGGCGGCCAGCCCCCGGCTGCGGAGAGCTTCGCGCAGCTCCTCGATGAGGCTTACGGCACCCGCGAGGACCTCGAGGGCACGGTCGTCGTCGGAACGGTGATCTCGATCGAGAACGACGTCGCGGTGATCGACGTCGGCCTCAAGGCCGAGGGGCGGGTGTCGCTGCGCGAGTTCGGCGCTCACGGCCAGTCCCAGGAGCTCAAGGTCGGTGATCGCGTCGAGGTCTACCTCGAGCGCATGGAGAGCCGCACCGGCGAGGCAGTCTTGAGTCGCGAGAAGGCGCGCCGCGAAGAGGCCTGGGTCAAGCTGGAGCAGGCCTTCGCCAAGGCCGAGCGGGTGCAGGGCGTCATCATCGGACGCGTCAAGGGCGGCTTCACCGTTGACCTTTCGGGCGCCGTCGCGTTTCTCCCCGGGAGCCAGGTCGATGTCCGGCCGGTGCGCGACATCACGCCGCTCATGGACTCGATCGAGCCGTTCCAAATCCTCAAGATGGACCGCCGCCGCGGCAACATCGTGGTCTCGCGCCGCGCGGTGCTCGAGGAGGCGCGGGCCGAGCAGCGCGCGGAACTCGTGTCCAACCTCAGGGAAGGCCAGGTGCTCGAAGGCGTCGTGAAGAACATCACCGACTACGGCGCCTTCGTCGACCTCGGCGGCATCGACGGCCTCCTGCATGTCACCGACATCGCCTGGAAGCGCACCAACCACCCGAGCGAAGTTCTGTCCATCGGCCAGACCGTGCGGGTGCAGGTCATCAAGGTGAACCCCGAGACCCAGCGCATCTCGCTCGGCATGAAGCAGCTCGAGGCCGATCCGTGGGACGGCGTCGGAGCCAAGTACCCGGTCGGGGCGCGGCTCCGCGGCCGGGTCACGAACATCACCGAGTACGGGGCGTTCGTCGAGCTCGAGCCCGGCGTCGAAGGCCTCGTTCACGTGTCCGAAATGAGCTGGACGAAGAAGAACGTCCATCCCGGCAAGATCGTGTCGACCAGCCAGGAAATCGAGGTCATGGTCCTCGACGTCGATCCGGTGAAGCGCCGCATTAGCCTCGGGCTGAAGCAGTGCGTCGAGAACCCGTGGGAGGAGTTCCTCCGCCGCCACCCGACCGGCACCGTCATCGAGGGTGCGGTCAAGAGCATCACGGAGTTCGGGCTGTTCATCGGCCTCAACGGCGATGTCGATGGCATGGTTCACCTTTCCGACCTGAGTTGGGACAAGCCCGGCGAGGCCGTGATCCAGGGCTACAAGAAGGGCGACGTTGTGAAGGCCAGGGTGATCGAGGTGAGCATCGAGCGCGAGCGCATCGGTCTCGGCGTCAAGCAGCTCACCGACGATCCCTTCGCCCGCGCGGCGCCGCTCAAGAAGGGCGACGCGGTGACCTGCGTGGTGTCGGCGGTGCGCGACAACGGCGTGGAGGTGATGATCGAGGGCGGCGCCACGGGTTTCATCCGCCGCGGCGATCTCGGCCGCGAACGGACCGACCAGCGCCCGGATCGTTTTGCGGTCGGCGATCGTGTCGATGCCCAGGTGGTCAGCGTGGAGCGCGACAGCCGTCGGGTGGTGCTCTCGGTCAAGGCGCTGGAGATCGCCGAGGAGGAAGAAGCGATGGCACAGTTCGGCTCGTCCGACAGCGGGGCCAGCCTGGGTGACATCCTGGGCGCGGCGATCAGCCGGCGCGCCGAGCAGGATCCCGACGACACTGGCAAGGGCGGCAAGAGCGGGTGACGTGACTACTCGGCGCCATGCCCGCCGGCCCGCGCCATGAGCTTCGACGTCGACGCTATCGTTGATCGCCGCCGGCTCAAGCGGCGGCTGGCGCTCTGGCGATTGGTCGCGATCGTCGCGGCGCTCGCGGTCGTTGCCATCGGCATCGGCCTCTTCGGCGGCGTGCCGGCCGAGGACCACGTGGCGCACCTCCGCATTGACGGCCTCATTCTCGACGACCGGGAGCGGCTCGCCGCGGTGAACGCCGTGGCCGAGGACGCCTCGGCCAAGGCACTCGTCGTGCACGTCAACAGCCCGGGCGGGACCACCGTCGGTGCCGAAGCGCTGTACGAGGCCGTGCGCCGCGTCGCCGAGGCAAAGCCGGCGGTCGCCGTCATCGGCACCGTCGGGGCATCCGGCGGCTACCTCGTCGCGCTGGCGACCGATCACATCGTCTCGCGCAGCTCCTCCCTCACCGGCTCGATCGGCGTCATCCTGCAGACGGCGGAGTTCACGGAGCTCCTGGCCGATCTCGGGGTGAGCGCCCAGGCGATCAAGAGCGCGCCGCTCAAGGGCGCGCCCTCGCCGCTCGAGCCGCTGAGCCCCGAAGCGCGCGCCGCGACCCAGGCCGTGGTCGATGACGTCTATGCGTGGTTTGTGGACATCCTCGCCGACCGCCGTGGCTATAGCCGTGGCGAGGCCGTGGCATTGGCCGATGGCCGCGTGTTCACCGGCCGGCAGGCGCTGACCGCACGCCTGGTCGATGAGCTCGGCGGCGAGGCGGCGGCCCGCGCCTGGCTGTCGAGTGCCCGCGCCATACCGATCGACCTGCCCGACCGCGAGGTCGAGATCGAGGACGGTGCCGACACACTGTGGCACCGGCTGTTCGCCGGTGCCAAAAAAGCTTTTCTATCTGAACGACTTATCCTTGACGCGCTGGCTTCGGTTTGGCACCCTCCGGCGATCTCGAACTGAGTGAGTCGAGCGACCGCGGAGCGCGCCGCGGGACGGCTGGCGGGAGCCCGATGGTAAGATCCGAGCTGATTGCGCGACTGGCGGAGCGCAACCCGCATCTCTACCAGCGCGACATCGAGCGCATCGTTTCGACCATCTTCGAAGAGATCTCGGCCGCGCTTGCCCAGGGGGACCGGGTCGAGCTGCGCGGCTTCGGCGCCTTCTCGGTCAAGCGGCGGACCGCCCGCGTGGCCCGCAATCCGCGCACCGGTGCAGCCGTCGCCGTCGCCGACAAGCACATCCCGTTCTTCAAGTCGGGGAAGGAGCTGCGGGAGCGCCTGAATGTGCCGGCGTCGGGCGGGGAGACGTGAGCGTCCGCCTGGCGGACGAGGCAGCTCGCGCCGATGAGGCTCGTGCACTGGCTGATTGCGCTTCCAGCGGTGGTCGTCACGGCGGTGCTGTCGGTGGCTAACCGGGTCCCCGTTACCCTGAG
>VGEJ01000147.1 GCA_016869335.1 Alphaproteobacteria bacterium
CGCGAGTTCGGCCGATATGCCGAGCTGGTCGAGCACGCGGGCCACGATGTGATCGACCACGTCCGCCAGCGTCCGGGGGTGGTTGTAGAAAGCCGGAACCGGCGGGACGATCGCCACGCCGAGCCGCGCCAGCTTGAGCAGGTTCTCAAGGTGGATCGCGCTGAGCGGCGCCTCGCGCGGTACGAGCACGAGCGGCCGACGCTCCTTGAGCACCACATCCGCGGCGCGATGAATCATGGTGTCGCCATAGCCCGCCGCAACCGCCGCCGCCGTGCGCATGGAGCACGGCGCGATCACCATGCCGTCCGTCCGGTAGGAACCGGAAGCGATCTCGGCCGACATCTCGCCCGGCGGATGGTAGTGGGTGGCCAGTGCCCGCACCCGCGCGAGCGTCCAGTCGGTCTCGTGCTCGAGGGTCTGGCGGCCCCACTTGCTGACGAGCAGATGCGTCTCGACCGACCCGAGATCGTGCAACACCTCGATCAGCCGCACCCCGATGATGGCGCCGGAGGCGCCCGTGATCGCCACGATCAGGGTCTTCAATGCCGGCTCCTGGGCACCGCTCATCGGCCGTGATCCTAGCCGCTTCCCGCTTGCGCGCGAACATTTCAAGCTTAAAATGCATGGATCGGCCCCGGCAGGTAGGCGGCGATGAAGGTTGCGTGCGTCGGTGGCGGGCCCGCCGGCCTCTATTTCGCCATCTCGCTCAAGCTCCGCGACCCGCGCCACGAGATCGTGGTGGTCGAGCGCAACCGCGCCGATGCGACCTACGGCTGGGGCGTCGTCTTCTCCGACCAGACCATCGAGAATCTGCGCGCCAACGACGCCAAGACCGCGGACCGCATCCAGGCCGGGTCGCCCACTGGGACGACATCGACATCCACATCAAGGACGCGGTCGTCACCTCTGGCGGGCATGGCTTCCTCGGCATCGGCCGCATGCACCTCCTCGCCATCCTCCAGGAACGCGCAGCCGAACTCGGCATCGCACTGCGCTACGAGGCGGAGGTGAACGGTGCCGAGGGCATCCCCGAGGCCGACCTCGTGGTCGCGGCGGACGGCGCCAACAGCGTGGTCCGGAACGCTTTTGCGCAGCATTTCAGGCCCGACATCGAGGTGCGCGCCAACAAGTACATCTGGCTCGGAACGCCCCGTGTGTTCGGTGCTTTCACCTTCATCTTCGAGGAGACCCGGTTCGGATGGATTCAGGCCCATGCCTACCGCTACGACCGCGACACCTCGACCTTCATCGTCGAGTGCCCGGAGACGGTGTGGCGGGGGCTCGGCTTCGACCGCCTACCCGCGGCGGAAGGCGTTGCGCTATGCGAACGGCTGTTCGCGCGCTGGCTTGGCGGCGAGCTGCTGCTCAGCAACGCCGGGCACCTGCGCGATCCGTGGCTCAACTTCGCCTGGGTCAGCAACGCCCACTGGTCGCACCGCAACGTCGTCCTCATCGGCGATGCGGCCCACACCGCCCATTTCTGGATCGGCTCAGGCACCAAGCTCGCGCTCGAGGACGGCATCGCACTAGCCGCGTGCCTCGCCGCCGAGCACACGCTCGCGGGCGCGCTCGAACGCTACGAGGAGACCCGGCGGATTGAGGTGCTCAGGCTCCAGAGCGCCGCCCGCAACTCAACCGAGTGGTTCGAGAACGTCGGCCGCTACGCGGCGTTCGAGCCACTGCAATTCGCCTACTCCCTCCTCACCCGCAGCCAGCGGGTAAGCCACGAGAACCTGCGGCTGCGCGACCGCGCGTGGCTCGAAGGCGTCGAGAGTTGGTTCCTCGGCCGGGCCACCGGCCGCACGGCCCAGCAGCCGGTGCCGCCGATGTTCGCGCCCTTCGCGCTGCGCGGCATGGAGCTGGCGAACCGCGTCGTGGTCTCGCCGATGGCGACCTACAGCGCCACCGACGGCGCGCCCGATGATTTCCACCTCGTCCACCTCGGGGCGCGCGCCCAGGGCGGCGCCGCGCTGGTGTTCACCGAGATGACCTGTGTCGAGCCGTCGGGCCGCATCACGCCCGGCTGCACCGGGATGTACGATGAGGCCCACCTCGCGGCGTGGCGCCGTATCGTAGCGTTCGTGCATCGCTGCACACCGGCGAAGATCGCCCTGCAGCTCGGCCACTCGGGCCCGAAAGGCTCCACGCGGCGCGGCTGGGAGGGCATGGACGAGCCGCTGGCCGATGGCAACTGGCCCGTGATCGGTCCCTCGGCGATGCCGTGGTCGCCGCACAACCAGGTGCCGCGGGCGATGGCGGATGCCGACTTCGTCCGCGTCCGCGATGCTTTCGTGCGCGCGACCGAGATGGCGGGGGCGTGCGGCTTCGACATGGTCGAGCTGCACTGCGCGCATGGCTACCTGCTCTCGGCCTTCCTCACCCCGCTGACCAACCGGCGCACCGACCGGTTTGGCGGCGATTTAGCCAACCGGCTCCGCTTCCCGCTCGATGTGTTCACCGCGATGCGCGCGGTGTGGCCGGCGGAGAAGCCGATGTCGGTTCGGATTTCCGCCACCGATTGGGTCGCCGGCGGGGTCGATGCCGCCGAGGCGGTGGCCATCGCACGCGCCTTCCGCGCGGCGGGCGCCGACATCATCGATGTCTCCGCGGGCCAGACCAGCACCGCGGCGCAACCCGTTTACTGGCGCATGTTCCAGACCCCCTTCAGCGATCGCATTCGCAACGAGGCCGGGGTCCCGACGCTCGCGGTCGGCAACATCTACGACGCCGATCACGTCAACAGCATCATCGCCGCCGGTCGCGCCGACCTCTGCTGCCTCGCGCGGCCGCACCTCGCCGACCCGTACTGGACCCTGCACGCGGCAGTGCAGCAAGGCCACGACGTCCCGTGGCCCGAGCCCTACCTTTTGGGGCGTGACCAGTACGTCCGCAACCGGCGGCGCGCGGCAGACCTCGCGGCGAACGTCTGAGGCGCCATGACCCAAGACGCGGCGAATCCCAAGGATGACGGCAAGGCGGCCAAGCAGCGGCTCCGCCTGTGGCTCCGCCTGCTCGGTTGCTCCGGGCGCCTCGAGCGCGAGCTGCGCACGCGGCTGCGCCGGCGCTTCGGCACCACGCTGCCCCGGTTCGATGTGCTGGCGACGTTGGCGCGCACCCCAGAAGGCATGACCATGGGAGACCTGTCGCGCCGCCTGATGGTCTCGGCCGGCAACACGACCACGGTGGTCGAGCGGCTGGTTCGTGATGGCCAATTGAGACGTTGGTCACCGCCAGACGACCGCAGGACCACCTATGTTGGGCTTACTGCGGCGGGCGAACAGGCGTTTGCCCTGCTCGCCCGCGCGCATGAACGTTGGATCGCCGAGTTGATCGCGGACTTGCGCGAGGATGATGTGCAGTCGCTGCTCGGGCTGCTGCTGCGCACACGCACCGCAATCGAGGCCGGCATTCGTCGGGGGACGAAGCAATGACGCTGATGGCCGAGCTCAAGCCGCGCCACTTTCGTTGGCTGGTCGCCGACCAGGTGGCGACGATCACGCTGGACAACCCGGCGCGCAAGAACCCACTGACCTTCGATTCGTATGCCGAGTTGCGCGATGCTTTTCGTGGCCTGGCGGCGGCCGAGGACATCCGCGCGGTGGTCATCGTCGGCGCGGAGGGCAATTTCTGCTCGGGCGGTGACGTGCGCGACATCATCGGGCCGCTGACCCAGATGGACACCCGCGGCCTGATGCGCTTCACCCGCATGACCGGAGACCTGGTCAAGGCGATCCGCGGCTGCCCGCAGCCGGTCCTTGCGGCGGTCGATGGCATCTGCGTCGGCGCCGGCGCCGCGATCGCCATGGCCTGCGATCTGCGCTATGGCACCTCCGGCGCGCGCGTCGGGTTCCTCTTCACCCGTGTCGGCCTCGCCGGATGCGACATGGGCGCCTGCGCCATGCTGCCGCGAATCATCGGTTTCGGCCGCGCCGCCGAACTTCTCTATACCGGCCGCATGATGGCGGGCGGCGAGGCGGAGCGGGTCGGTTTCTTCAACCGGCTGATCCCGCCGGAGACGTTGCTGGCGGAAACGCAAAGTGCGGCGCGTGACCTCGTCGGGGGGCCGACCTTCGCTCACATGATGACCAAGGTCATGCTCAACCAGGCGTGGGACATGAGCCTCGAGGCGGCAATCGAGGCCGAAGCCCAAGCGCAGGCGATCTGCATGCACACGAATGATTTCCGGCGCGCCTACCAGGCGTTCATCGACAAGCGGCCACCAGACTTCGCGGGCAACTGATGGCCGACCGGAGCTTCCTCGCCTGGCCGTTCTTCGAGGAGGCTCACGCCGTGCTCGCCGGCGCCCTCGAGACCTGGGCGGCGGCCGCGGCGCCGGGGGACGAGGACGTCGACGCCGCGTGTCGTGGTCTCGTCACCCGGCTTGGGCAGGCGGGCTGGCTGCGCTACCTCGTACCGGCAGCATTTGGCGGCCATGCCGCGGAGCCCGATGTCCGCTCGCTCTGTCTGGTGCGCGAGACGTTGGCGCGACACGCCGCGCTCGCCGACTTCGCCTTTGCGATGCAGGGGCTCGGCAGCTACCCCATCGCCCGGTTCGGCGATACCGGCCTGAAGCGCGCCTACCTTCCCGCCGTGGCCGCCGGGACCAGCATTGCAGCGTTCGCGCTCTCCGAGCCGGACGCCGGCTCGGACGTCGCCGCGATCGCGACGAGCGCGCGGCGCGAGGGCGAGCACTACGTGCTCGACGGCACCAAGACCTGGATCTCGAACGGCGGTATCGCCGACTTCTACACCGTGTTCGCGCGGACCGGCGAAGGGCCGGGCACGAAGGGTCTCAGCGCCTTCGTCGTCGATGCCGCGACCCCCGGGCTCGAGATCGCCGAGCGCATCGCCGTGATGGCGCCCCGCCCGCTCGCGACCCTACGCTTCGCCGGCTGCCGCGTGCCCGAGACGCGGCGGCTCGGCCCGGCCGGCGCCGGCTTCTCAGTCGCCATGACGACGCTCGACACCTTTCGCCTGAGCGTGGGCGCGGCCGCCCTCGGGTTCGCTCGCCGGGCGCTGGATGAGGCGCTCGCACATGCCGTCGGCCGCCGGCTATACGGCCAGCGGCTGGCTGACCTGCCGCTCGCTCAGGCCGCGCTCGCTGACATGGCCCTTGCGGTCGATGCGGCTGCGCTCCTGGTCTACCGCGCCGCTTGGCTGAAGGACCGCGGGGCCGAACGCATCACACGTGAGGCGAGCATGGCCAAGCTCTTTGCTACCGAAGCGGCGCAACGCGTCGTCGACGATGCGCTACAGCTTCTCGGCGGTCGTGGCGTGGTAGCCGGCGGGGCGCTCGAGCGGCTCTACCGCGAGGTGCGCGCGCTCCGCATTTATGAAGGCGCCTCGGAGGTCCAGCGCCTGACCATCGCGCGCCAGACCATCGCCGCGCACATCGCCGCATCGGCATGACGGTAGAGATCTCATGAGCGAGCCGACCGGGCTCCGCGACACCTTCGTGCGCGATCACCTGCCCCCGCCGAATGAGTGGCCGGACCTGATCCTCGACCTGCCCGGACTGCGTTATCCGGCGCGGCTGAACTGCGCCGTCGAGCTGCTGGATCGGCTGATCGAGCGTGGCTTTGCCGACAAGCCCCTCATTCACACCGCAGCGGGCTGTTGGACCTATGGCGAGCTTCTCAACCGCGTGAACCGGATTGCCGCCGCGCTGACTCACGACTTCGGACTGGTGCCGGGCAACCGGGTTCTCATTCGCGCCGCCAACAATCCGATGTTCGTCGCCTGCTGGCTGGCGGTGGTGCGGGCGGGCGGCATCGCCGTTGCGACGATGCCGCTTCTGCGGGCGCGCGAGCTTGCGGTGATCGCCAACAAGGCACAGGTCGGCCTGGCCCTCTGCGACGAGCGGCTCGCGGCCGAGATCGAGGCCGCGCGGGCCGACGCCCCCGTGCTCCGCCGCGTCGTTGGCTTCGCCGCCGATGGCACGACGGGCGGCGAGCTCAACGTAGCCATGGCGCGCCGCGATGGCGCGTTCGCCCCGGTCGATACGGCGGCCGACGACGTGGCGCTGATCGCTTTCACCTCCGGCACGACGGGGATGCCCAAGGGCACGGTGCACTGCCATCGCGACGTGCTCGCGGCATGTGACTGCTTCCCGCGCTCGGTGCTGCCGCCCAACGCGCGCGACGTCTTCATCTGCAGCCCGCCGATTGCGTTCACCTACGGGCTTGGCGGGCTGGTCCTGTTTCCGATGCGGGCGGGCGCCGCGACCGTGCTGCTCGAAAAGGCGCCGCCCGACGCCCTCGTCGAGGCGATCGAGGCGTTCGGCGCCACGATCTGCTTCACCGCGCCGACCGCCTATCGCGCGATGCTCGCGCATCTCGCCGGCCACGACATGGCGACGCTCGCCAAGTGCGTGTCGGCGGGCGAATCGCTACCGCTGGCGACGTTCGAGGCGTGGCGCGCCGCAACAGGGATCAAGATCATCGACGGCATCGGCTCCACCGAGCTTCTGCATATCTTCATCTCGTCCTCCGGCGACGACATCCGCCCGGGGGCCACCGGGCGGGTCGTGCCGGGCTATGAAGCGCGCGTGGTCGATGCGGCGATGCGATCGCTGCCCGACGGGGAGGTCGGGCGGCTTGCCGCGCGCGGCCCGACCGGCTGCCGCTATCTCGCCGACGATCGGCAGCGGAGCTACGTGGTGCAGGGGTGGAACCTCACCGGCGA
>VGEJ01000148.1 GCA_016869335.1 Alphaproteobacteria bacterium
AAACCGCCATTGAGATGGATCCCCAGCACCCGCTTCCAGTTGGCGAAAGACACCTCGGTGATGCTGTCGATGTGCTGCACGCCCGCGTTGCTCACAAGAATATCGACGCCGCCCAGCTGACGCACCGCTTCATCCACGCCCCGCTCGACTTGCTCCTCGTCGGTCACGTCCATGCGGCCATCGTCACCGGCGCAGCGAGCGGCATCGGCGCCGAGATCGCCCGCGTCTTCGCCGAGGCGGGGGCGAAGGTCTGCATCGCGGACTTGAATGAACCCCGAACCGGGACGGGTTGCGGGAGGCTCCTCTGGAGGTTCCGCCGCGGCGGTCGCAGCAGGTCTCGTCCCGCTCGCGCTCGGCTCGGATACCGGGGGTTCGATCCGCGTTCCAGCCGCATTTTGCGGAGTCTGGGGGCTCAAGCCGACGTATGGCCGGCTTTCGCGTGCAGGCACGTTCCCGTTCTGCGCTTCCCTCGACACTATCGGCCCGCTCGCGAGCTCGCTCGGCGTGCTGGCCGCAGCGTACGACGCGATGCAGGGGCCAGATGCTGGCGACCCGGCCTGCCGCCAATTGCCAGCCGAGGCTGTCACATCGCAACTCGATGCAGGCACGGACACTCTGCGCATAGCCCAAGCGATCGGCTACTTCGAGACCAACGCACAGCCCGAAGTAGCCGCGCTCGTCTCCAGGGCCGCGGACGCCCTGGGCGCAAACAGGAGGGTGGAAATTCCCGAACCGGAGCGCGCCAGAGTCGCCGCCATGCTGATCACCCGCGCCGAGGCGGCGAACCTGCATCTCCCGAACCTGCGCACGCGCGCCAATGACTTCAATCCGCTGATCCGCGACCGGCTGTTGGCGAACGCCCTCATTCCCGCCGCCTGGTATATCCAGGCGCAGCGCTTCCGGCGCTGGCATCACCACCAACTCCTGAGGCTATTCGAATCCATCGACGTCATCCTGGCGCCTGCCACCGCCTCGCCCGCCCACCGGATCGGTGAACAGTTCGTTTCCATCCGTGGCAACCGCGTCCCAGTCCGCACCGCGGCAGGACTGCTCGTCGCTCCATTCTCTCCCGCCGGCGTGCCGATCATCAGCGCCCCCGTGGGAAGCGTCGGCGGCCTTCCCGTCGGCATTCAGATCATCGCCCCGCCATGGCGGGAGGACCTCTGCTTTCGCGTCGCCCGCGCCCTGGAGAAAGCCGGTGTTTCTTGTTTCGCGGGGACGACGGCCCAGTAGCGGGTGATATCCCCGGATGGCCGACAGGCGCAGCGCGCGGCGGCCGGAGCTTTGTCAGGCGGCTTGGTCCCGGAAGGCAAGAACGGAAATGTTCCCCTTCCGGGAGGGATAATCTGCACCGAAAAGGAGGCGGCATGGCGCGCGTTTCGAACGTGAGCAGCGAGAAAGTCGGCCCGGAGCTGAAGCCGCTCTTCGAGCAGTTCGTGGCCGAGCACTTCGGCAACCAGGTCGCGGTGCTTGCGCATTCGGCGCCTGTGCTGCACCACCTCTACGGCCTGGTGAAGGACCTGCGCGAGCAGGGCGAGCTGCCGCGGCGCCTGGTGGAGATCGCGGTTGTCGCGACCAGCGAGGTGAATCGCTGCAAGTACTGCGTCGCGCACCACGCGCCGGTCCTGAAAGATCTCGGCCTGCCCGCCGAGACCGTCGCGCGCATCCTGGTGCCCGACGTCCCCGGCCTGGACGAGCGCGAGCGGCTGGTGCGGGACTACGCGGTGCTGGTCACTGAGCGTCCGTGGGGCATCCGCGACGACGTGTTCGAGCGGCTGCGCCGGCATTTCAGCGAGCGGCAGATCGTCGAGCTGACGGCGCGCATCGCAGTCTGCGGCGCGTTCAACCGCATGAACGACGCGCTGCAGATCGAATCCGAGCTCTAGCTTTTCTTCAGGCCCGCGCGGTAGCGGCGGATGCGCTCGACCAGCCCCGGCACCGACGCCGACTCCACTAGCGCCTTCATGTCCGCTGCGCAGGTATCGCGCCGCGTCTGGGCGGCCAGGCGCGCCAGCGCGTCGCCGCGGATGCGGCGCGCCGCGTGCCGCTGCTCGATCAACTCGGGCCAGCGCGCTTCGGGCGCAAGCGCGCTCGCGAGGCTAAGTTCGAGCGCGCGGCGCGCGTCGATTGGGCGGCTCTGCGCGAGCAGCTCGTAAGCAGCGGCCTCGCCGATCAGATTGCCGAGGCGGCGCGTGCCGAGCACGATGCCGAATTGCAATCCCGGCATCGCGAAGCGCGCGCTCTCGTCGGCGATGCGCCAGCGGCAGGCCGCGAAAATATCGGCGCCCGCGCCCCAGGTCGCGCCCTTCGCGCAGCAGACGGTGTCGAACGGCGCCATGTAGACCGCCTGTAGCAGCTCTTCGATGCGCAAGAAGCGCTCGAGCAGCGCGGCGTCGGTGGTGATCTCGAGGTCGGACAGGTCGAACCCGGCGCAGAAGTTCCTGCCCTGGCCGGTGAAAACGAGCGTCTCGGTACCGTCTGTGTACGCAGCCTTGACGCCATCCAGCAGCTTCCTGACCGCCCCGGCAGAGAGCGCGTTCGATTTCTCCGGGTTGTCCAGCGTAAGGGTCCGGACGCTCACGCGAGCCACTCGTGGAACACTTCGTCCTGGTGCTCGGCTAGGCGCGGCGGGTTGTGCCGCACCTCGAACTCGTAGCCGGTCATGCGCAGCGCGTTGCCCACCGTCGGCACACGCTTGCCGCCGGGCAGCGTGACGGCGCGGATCTGGCCCGCGGCCTCGAAATCAACAATCCAGGCGGTGGCGCCGCGCCGCCTGGATATCGGCTGCAGCAGCGCGGGGAACGGTCCCGCGGCGAACTGCGCCAGCTCCAGCACCCTCAGGCCGGCGAGCGGCCCGGACCCGAATCCTGCCATTGCGCTCTCCTGGTGTTTGCGCTTGCACAATAGCAAAGTGCGGCGGGCGCGATCATCGCCAGGCCCGATACCCCTCATCACGCGGCGCGGCTGGCTTTTTGGCCGCTCATCTCCTATAAAGTGGTCCGAGGAACGCACCGAAGGAGTCCCCATGCCTGCCAACAGCTTCGTAGAGAACGCCTGGTATGTCGCAGGCCGCTCGAACGAGTTTCCCGTCAACCAGCCCAAGGGCCTGAAGATCGCCAACCGGCCGGTGCTCGTCTGGCGCACCGCGGACAACAAGGTCCAGTCGTTCGATGACCGCTGCGTGCACAAGCGCATGCCGCTCTCCGAGGGCACGATCCAGCCCGACGGCGTGCTCGAGTGCGCGTATCACGGCTTCTGCTACGACGCGAAGGGCCAGTGCGTGCGCATTCCCTCGCAGCTCGACCTGCCGATCCCGACGCGCGCCAAGCTGCGCCCGTTCCCGTGCCTCGAGCAGGACGGCCTGGTGTGGGTGTGGCCGGGCGACCCGGCGAAGATCGGCGACATGACCGCGCCGCCCACGCCCGAGATCGCCGAGTGGCACACCCACATGTTCGATCCGATCCAGGTGCCGGCGAACTACATCCTGCTGATCGAGAACCTCATGGACATCACCCATTTCTATCCGCTGCACGACGGCAACATCGGCGACCTGGAGCAGAGCAAGATCCCGTTCGAGATCGTCGAGGAGAAGCTGAACGGCGTCGACACGGTGAAGACGGTGCGCAAGGCGCAGAACTACAAGCAGCCGCCGTTCTTCGTCGAGTGGTTCGGCTACCCGGTGGTCGACCGCTGGCACACGCACCACATGGTCAGCCCGGCGCTCACGCGCGTCGAGCTGCGCGTCGCGCCACCGGGGAAGCTCGGCAACGCCCCGGATGAGCGCGGCTACGTCATCCACCACGCGCACACGCCGATCGACGCCGTCAGCCACACCTGGCGCCTGTGGGTGAGCACCAAGTCTGAGAAGCTGACGAGAGAAATCTCCAAGACCTTCCCGCAGGTCATGGACGAGGACCTGTGGGCGCTCGAGCGCCAGCAGAAGTACATGGAGTATCCGGACGACGGGTACCACGAGGTCTATCTGCGCTCGGACAAGGCGCTCCTGCGCGCGCGCAAGATCCTCAGCGAGATGGAAAAAGGCAACGCCAGATCTTCCGTTTCGGTCGTGTCCGTGCCGGAACGCGTCTGAACGGGCGCCGCGGAAGATGATGTTCGACGCCGGCCGAGCTCGACCTCGTCCGCAACCAGACTCAGGCGCTGACCTGCATCGCGGGTCTGGGCGGCCTTTCCCAGGTCAATCTGCCCGCGGGCGTCGTGGGTGGAGCGCCGGTCGGGCTATCGCTCATCGGCGGGCCAAACCGGGACGAGCAGCTCCTCGCCCTGGCGCTGCAGCTTCAGGCACACTAGCCGCTCATGGAACTCTATCTGCTGCGCACGTTCGTCACTGTGGCCGCTCAAGGGCACCTCACCAAGGCCGGCGCGCTCCTGCACCTAAGCCAGCCGGCGGTGAGCGGCCAGATCAAGGCGCTCGAGGACCAGCTCGAGCTGAAGCTTTTTGAGCGCGGTCCCTCCGGCATGCGCCTGACCAAGGCCGGCGAGGCGCTGCTGCCGCAAGCCAAGGCGGTGGTCACGCAGGCCGCCGAGTTCCGCAAGGCGGCCAAGCTGCTAAAAGGCCATCTCACCGGCAAGGCGCGCATCGGCACGATCCTCGACCCGGTGGTCATCCGGCTCGGGCCGCTGGCCAGCACGCTGCAGGAGCGCCATCCATGGCTAGACGTGCGGCTGCAGCACGGCATCTCCACCTGGGCGGCCGAGTGCGTAAGCAACGGAGCGCTAGATGGCGCGTTCTCGCTCGGCGGCGGGTTCGACCACGGCAACCTGCGCGTGCTCGCGCTGGAGGAGGTGCGCTACCGCGTGGTCGCGCCGGCGGCCTGGGCCGCGAAGCTCGAGGGCGCCGACCTGCGCAGGATCGCCTCGCTGCCTTGGGTGCGGCCGCCGCGCCAGTCGCCGCACCAGCAGATGGCCGGGAGCCTGTTCGAGCCGCTCGGCCTGCACCCGGCCACCGTCATCGAGGCCGACCAGGAGTCGAGCATCTCGACCCTGGTCAAGGCGGGCATCGGGCTCGGGCTCATGCGCGAGGACCTCGCGCGCGCGGCCGCCGCCGCCGGCGAGGTCTGCGTCTGGAAGCAAGCGGCGCCGTCGACGCAGCTCTCGTTCATCTACGCGCGCGGCCGCGACGGAGACACGGTGATCGCCGCCTTGCTGGAAGCGGTCGTCGAGGTCTGGCATCTGCCGCAGGCGGCCGCGAGCATCGTTCCGCTCAAGCGCCGCAGCTAGCCCGCGCGCCGATGCTGACCGCGAGCGCGCTCACCAAGTCGTTCGGCGGCTTCGAGGCGCTCTCCGGCTGCTCGCTCGAAATCGCGCGCCACAGCATCACCGGGATCATCGGCCCGAACGGGGCCGGCAAGACGACGCTCTTCAACGTCCTCGGCGGGCTGCTCGCGCCGGAGTCGGGCGACGTCGTTTTCGAGGATCGCAGCGTGCTCGGCCTGCGGGTGGACGAGCGCGCGCGGATTGGTCTGGTGCGCACCTTCCAGATCTCGAGGGAACTCGGCGAGCTGACCGTGATGGAGAACATGCTGCTCGCGGGGCCGCACCAGAGTGGCGAGTCCGCGTGGCGCTGCTTCGTCCAGCCCGGCCGGGTGCGCGCCGAGGAGCGCGCGGCGATCGCCAGGGCGAGCGGGCTGCTCGAGCAGGTGGGGCTGGGCGGGCACGCCAACGAGCCGGCGAAGAACCTCTCGGGCGGCCAGAAGAAGCTGCTCGAGATCTCGCGCGCGCTCATGCTCGAGCCCAAGATCATCCTGCTAGACGAGCCGACCGCGGGCGTGAGCCCGGCGATGACGGAGGCGCTCGGCCAGACCATCCTGGGCTTGCGCAACCAGGGTCTCACCTTCGCCATCATCGAGCACGACATGGACGTGATCGCGCGGCTGTGCGCGCCGATCTACGTGCTCGCCCAGGGCCGCAACCTCACGCACGGATCGTTTCGCGAGATCACCGGCAACGCCGAAGTGCTGAGCGCCTATCTGGGGAAAGCGGCTTGAGCCCGGTTCTGCAAGTGTCAGGGCTTCACGCCGGTTACGGCGCAGGCGACATCCTCAAGGGAATCGATGCCTCGCTGCCGGAGGGCAGCATCGTCACGATGATCGGCCCGAACGGCTCGGGCAAATCCACCTTCGTGAAGACGATCGTCGGACTGCTCGCCGCGCGCCAGGGCCGAATCGAGCTCGAGGGCCGGTCGCTGAACGACCTGACACCGCCCCGGCGCGTCGCCGCGGGCCTTGCCTACGTGCCGCAGGAGTACAACGTTTTCCGCAACCTGACGGTACTCGAGAATCTGAAGATCGCCCGGGAGTTCATGGGGAAGGGGCGAAGCGGAAAGATGGACGACGAAGTCGCGGTGCTCTTCCCCGAGTTGACTGCTTCGTCGGGGAAGCTGGCCGGCAACCTGAGCGGCGGTCAGCGCCAGATGCTGGCTTTCGCCTGTGCGCTTGCCGTGCGCCCGAAAGTCCTGATTCTGGACGAGCCCTCGGCCGGGCTCTCGCCGCTGCTGATGAGCGGGATCTTCGACAAGATCAAGAAGGTCAACGCGCTCGGCATCAGCATGCTGATGATCGAGCAGAACGCGATCGAGGCGCTGCGCATCTCCGACACCTGCATCGTGCTCGCAGGCGGGCGCGTGCGCGCGGTGGCGCCGGCGGACGAGATTCTCGGCATG
>VGEJ01000149.1 GCA_016869335.1 Alphaproteobacteria bacterium
GAGATCCAGATCACCGACTCGCTTGCGCGCCTGATCGGGCGGGTGCCGTTCAACGGTTTTCGCTTCGCGGGCGAGCGTTTCGATTGCGGCGACAAGGGCGGCTTCCTGCGGGCCAACATCGCCTACGCGCTGCGCCGCCCCGAGCTTCGCGGAGGCCTGACCGCCTACCTGCGCACACTGAGCATCGACTCCTGACCGCCGCAGCAGGTCGCAGGCCGCTCGAGGTCATTACCGATGGAGGGATGGGATGCGGGTCGCGATGATCGGGTCGGGCTACGTCGGACTGGTGTCCGGCGCCTGCTTTTCGGAGTTCGGCCACACCGTCGTCTGCGTCGATAAGGACGCGGCCAAGATCGAACGGCTGCGGCGGTGCGAGATTCCGATCTACGAGCCCGGCCTCGAATCGCTGGTGGCCAGCAACTACCAGGCCGGGCGACTGACCTTCAGCACCAGCCTGGCCGCGGCCGTGCCCGGCGCGGATGCCGTCTTCATCGCGGTTGGCACTCCGAGCCGACGCGGCGACGGCGAGGCCGACCTGTCATATGTCTATGCCGCCGCCGAGGAGATCGCCGCGGCGATGGACGGCTACACCGTCGTGGTCTCGAAGTCCACCGTTCCGGTCGGCACCGGTCGCGAGGTGCAGCGCATCATCCGCTCCCGTCGCCCCGGCGCCGCGTTCGACATCGCGTCGAACCCGGAATTCCTGCGTGAGGGCTCGGCGATCGCTGATTTCATGCGCCCCGACCGGGTGATCGTCGGCGCCGACTCGGAACGGGCACGGCAGGTCATGCGCGAGCTCTATCGCCCGCTGTTCCTGATCGAGACGCCCGTGGTCTTCACTGCCGTCGAGACCGCCGAGCTGACCAAGTACGCGGCCAACTGTTTCCTCGCGACCAAGATCACCTTTATCAACGAGATGGCGGACCTGTGCGAGCGCGTCGGCGCCGATGTCCACGATGTCGCCCGCGGCATCGGCCTCGACGGGCGCATCGGAAGGAAGTTCCTTCATGCCGGCCCGGGGTACGGCGGCAGCTGCTTTCCCAAGGACACCTTGGCGCTCATGCGGATCGCCCAAAGATGGCAGGCGCCTTCGAGAATCACCGAGGCGGTCGTCGCGGTGAACACCGCGCGCAAGCGGCGCATGGCCGAGAAGGTGATCGCGGCCTGTCGGGGCTCCGTCGCCGGCAAGGAGATTGCCGTGCTCGGTCTCACCTTCAAGCCCAACACCGACGACATGCGCGAGGCACCGAGCATCGATATCATCAACGCGCTGAAGGCGGCGGGGGCGCGCTTGCGCGCCTTCGACCCCGAGGGTATGAAAGAGGCGCGGCCCATTCTCGGCGACGACATCGCCTGGTGCACCAACGCCTATGAAGCGATGGACGGCGCCGACGCCCTGGTGATCGTCACCGAGTGGAACGAGTTCCGCGCCCTCGACCTCGCCCGCGTGAAGCGGCTGCTGAAGCAGCCGGTGATGGTCGACCTGCGCAACATCTACGACCCGGCGGAGATGGCGGCGCAGGGATTCGAGTATAGCTGCATCGGCCGGCCGAGCCAGCCGCCCGCGTCACACGTGGCAGCCGATCCGGCGCTCGCCGCTGCGGGCCGGCGCTAGCTAGCGATCGCCCTCGGCGAGCGCAGCCTCCGGCCGGATCGGTAGGCAGTCCATCCGCTTGCGCGCGAGCCGCTCGCAGGCGCGGCCGGCAGCGAGCGCGTCGAGGCCGGCGAGGCGGGCGCGGTAGTACCGGGTGACGCGCTTCACCGGGCCGAGGATGATGATGTGCGCGCCGTCGCTGAGCTCGGCCAGCGCCGTGCGGGCGGCTTCCGCCTGACGGCGTGCCTGGCTCTGGCTCTTGAAGGCACCGACCTGGATCGCCCAGCCGCCCTCGGCCCGCGCCTCGCCGCGCGGGATGCTCGCGGGGACCGGCTTCGACTCATCGGCGTCCTCGCGTACGTGCCGCGGGGCAGGCTTCGGCGCCGCGCGCGTGGGTGCTCCGACGCCGAGCGCCGCGAAGCCGCGATCGAGGAGAACGGCCATGTGCGCATCGCGGCTCGCCGCCGTCTTGCCGCCGAACACCACGCCGATCACCCGGCGGCCGTCGTGCTCGGCCGAGGCCACGAGATTGAAGCCCGAGGCGTTGATGTAGCCCGTCTTGATGCCGTCGGTACCGGCGTAACTGCCCAGCAGGCGATTGTGATTGCGGAAGGTGTGCTTTTTGTACCGGAATGACTCAGTCGCGAAGACGGGGTAGTGGTGAGGAAAGTCGTTGAGGAGTGCCCGCGCCAGGATGACGAGGTCGCGGGCGGTGGTTCGCTGCCGCGCATCGGGCAGGCCCGAGGCATTGCGGAATGTCGTGCGCGCCATGCCGAGGCGACGCGCCATCGCGGTCATCTGCCGGGCAAATGTTGCCTCGTTGCCCGCCAGTGCCTCGGCCATGACGACCGCGGCATCGTTCGCGGACTTGGTCACCAAGCCGCCGATGAGGTCGCCGATCGACACCGACGTCCCGGCGACCAGCCCGAGCTTGGAGGGCGGCTGTGCCGCTGCCGCCGCCGACACCGGTACTTTCGTAGCCATCGTGAGGGTACCGTTGTCGAGGGCCTCGAAAGCGAGGTAGAGAGTCATTATCTTGGCGAGAGACGCAGGGTAGCGCGGGGCGTCGGCGAAGCGCTCGAACAGGACCGCGCCGGTCCGAGCATCGACCACGAGGGCGGCGTACTTGGTCGGACGGCCGGAGGTCTTGGCGGGCGCCAGGGCCGGCGCCATGAGGATGCCGAGTAGTGCCAGCAGAGCCACTACAGGTCGGAGCGATCCGGCCATCACGCGGACGATACCCCCAGCGCTTGCCATGCCGCGCCAACCCGCGAGTGCAGTGCGGATTGAGCGAAGCAATCCATCCCCTTGGGAAGAATAGAATATCCTTTTCGGCATGTCCATCGGGTTAAGGCGCTTCTCTGGCGGGCTCGTTGGTCTTGCATTTCTCCTGAGCGCTTGTGCCGCGAGGGGGGCGGCGGAGCACCCCCCTCACGCGCTCACTGACGTGGTTCAGCTACCTGGCCGGGCGAGACCTGCAAGAAGCGTGCGCACGGACACAGCGTGACGTTTATCGCTTCGTCTACAACGCCGTGTATACCGAGCAGGTGCGGACCTACGACATCGTTGCCGATCCAGCGAGCGGTACAGCCGTGGTCGAGGCCCGCGTGTTCGGCGGGCCGATCATCGGCAGCCGGCTGGCGCTGAGCGATCCGCTCGCCGCCTGGCGCGGCCGCTCCAGCCGGCGGGCGATCGGGGCGGATGCCGTCGCGGAGCTGCGCCGGGCCCTGCGCGCAGGCGAGTTCTATGGTCCGGCACCGGTCGGGTTGCGGCTCGACTCGGGCTCCTTCTACTGGGTGGTGAACGCGTGCGAGGACGGCCAGTTTCGCTTCAATGCCTACGCCGCGCCGACGGCCCGCTTTGCCGCACTTCGGTTTCTCGATGTGCTGCTGCCGCTCGACGACACCGGGCTGCCGGCGAATCCCGAGCGCGCGCGCGGCGAGAGCGGCCTCGATCGGCCCGGCCGGCCGGTCACGAGCGCCGCCGCCAGCGGCGGCCCGCGCTTCACGCTCGAAGTCGGGCGCACCGGCATCATCGATGGTGTGCTGTTCTAAGGCGGCGCACGCGTCGGTCGCGGCGCTGCACGCTCTGGGATTGCGCGCGGCTTTCTGCTAGCGTTGCGTGACGATCGGGAGGATCTCGGGCGGACGATGAACGATCGCGACAGGCGCTCCGAGCGTGGCACCGCGACTGGGATCGCCACGCGGCCTAAGGAGAAGACCAAGCGGCCGGCGCTCTACAAGGTCCTCCTGCTGAACGACGACTTCACCCCGATGGAGTTCGTCGTCCACGTGCTGGAGCGGTTCTTCCACAAGGCGCGGGAGGAGGCGACCCGCATCATGCTCCATGTTCATCAACGCGGCGTCGGGGTGTGCGGGGTGTATACGTACGAGGTGGCTGAGACCAAGGTGAACCAGGTGGTCGACTTCGCGCGCCAGAACCAACACCCGTTGCAGTGCACGATGGAGAAGGAATAGTGCCGTCGTTCTCGCGCGATCTGGAGAAGACGCTGCACCGGGCGCTCGCCTATGCCAACGAGCGGCGCCACGAGTTCGTGACGCTCGAGCATCTGCTGATGTCGCTGGCCGAGGACCGCGACGCGGCGGGCGTGCTGCGGGCGTGCCGGGTCGACATAAACCGGCTGCGCAAGCAGCTCACCACCTGCCTCGATGAGGAGTTCACGAACCTCGTCGTCGAAACGAACGAGGACGCGCGACCGACGGCCGGCTTCCAGCGTGTGGTCCAGCGGGCGCTGATCCACGTCCAGTCATTGGGACGCGACCAGGTCACCGGCGCCAACATCCTGGTGGCCATCTTCTCGGAACGCGAATCGCGCTCGGTCTATTTCCTGCAGCAGCAGGACATGTCGCGGCTCGACGCCGTCAACTACATCGCTCACGGGATCGCCAAGTCGCCCGGCCAGTCCGAGCACCGGCGCGTGCGCGGCGCCGAGGAGGAGCAGGACGAGGAGCGCGGCGGCAAGCAGGATGGCGAGGCGCTCTCGGCCTACTGCGTCAACCTCAACGAGAAGGCGATGGAGGGCAAGGTCGATCCCCTGATCGGCCGCAAGCAGGAGATCGAGCGGACCATCCAGATCCTATGCCGGCGCACCAAGAACAACCCGCTGTTTGTGGGTGACCCCGGGGTCGGAAAGACCGCGATCGCCGAGGGACTGGCGCGCCGGATCGCGATGGGCGAGGTGCCGGACGTGCTGCGCAGCGCCACGATCTTCGCGCTCGACATGGGCTCGCTCCTGGCCGGCACCCGCTATCGCGGCGATTTCGAGGAGCGGGTGAAGCAGGTGCTGGCCGAGCTCGAGGCCCACGACGGCGCCATCCTGTTCATCGACGAGATCCATACCGTCATCGGCGCCGGGGCGACGAGCGGCGGCGCGATGGACGCCGCGAACCTGCTCAAGCCGGCGTTGGCGAGCGGCACGCTGCGCTGCGTCGGCTCGACCACCTACAAGGAGTACCGCAGCTACTTCGAGAAGGACCGGGCGTTGCTGCGGCGTTTTCAGAAGATCGACATCAACGAGCCGACGGTCGCCGACGCGGTGAAAATCCTCAAGGGCCTCAAACCCTATTACGAGGAGTTCCACAAGGTGCGCTACACCGACGCGGCCATCCGCGCCGCCGTCGACCTCGCGGCTCGCTACATCCACGACCGCAAGCTGCCGGACAAGGCGATCGACGTCATCGACGAGGTCGGGGCCTCGCAGATGCTGGTGCCCGAGGCCAAGCGGCGCCGTGTCATCGGGGTCAAGGATATCGAGGACGTGGTCGCCAAGATCGCCCGCATTCCGCCCAAGGCGGTGAGCAAGAACGACCTCGAGGCGCTGCGCAACATCGATGCCGAGCTGCGCCAGGTGGTGTTCGGCCAGGACAAGGCGATCGAGGAGCTCGCGAACGCGATCAAGCTTGCCCGGGCCGGATTGCGCGAGCCGGAGAAGCCCATCGGGTGCTATCTGTTCTCGGGCCCGACCGGCGTGGGCAAGACCGAGGTGGCGCGGCAGCTCGCGCGCATCATGGGCGTCGAGCTGATCCGCTTCGACATGTCGGAGTACATGGAGCGGCACACGGTGTCGCGGCTGCTCGGCGCCCCGCCCGGCTACGTCGGCTTCGATCAGGGTGGCCTTCTGACGGACGCCATCGACCAGCACCCGCACTCCGTGCTCCTGCTCGACGAAATCGAAAAGGCGCACCCCGACCTGTTCAACGTGCTGCTGCAGGTGATGGATCACGGCAAGCTGACCGATCACAACGGCAAGTCGGTCGACTTCCGCAACGTGGTCTTGGTCATGACGACCAACGCGGGCGCCCAGGAAATGAGCAAGCAGTCGATCGGGTTCGGCCGTGGCTTGCGCCAGGGCGAGGACGAGGACGCGATCAAGCGGCTGTTCACGCCCGAGTTCCGCAATCGCCTCGACGCCACGATCGCCTTTGCCGGGCTGGCGCCGGCCATCGTTAAGCGGGTCGTCGACAAGTTCGTGAGCCAGCTCGAGAAGCAGCTATCCGACCGTCACGTCAGCATCGAGCTCAGCGAAGTGGCGCGCGAGTGGCTGGCAACACGCGGCTACGATCCGCTGTTCGGTGCCCGGCCGCTCGCCCGCATCATTCAGGAGCACATCAAACGGCCCCTGGCCGACGAGCTCCTGTTCGGCAAGCTTGCCAAAGGCGGGCGTGTGAGAGTCGGCATCATCGCCGACAAGCCGACGTTCGAGTTCGTGCCGCCATCGCCCAAGGGCGAGAAGGATGGCGGCGAGCCGGGCAGGGTGCCCGAACTCGCCTGACACCCTCTCAGCGGGCGGGCCGCCTGCGCTGCGTCTGCCACAGACCGAGGCCGAACAACCCCGCCGCCAGGAGCACGACCGACGCCGGCTCGGGCAGCTCGGCGAACAGATAGCCCTGGTCGCCGCCGCCGCCGACGTCGTCACTCACCACGGATGGAGCGGTATAGGTCTGG
>VGEJ01000150.1 GCA_016869335.1 Alphaproteobacteria bacterium
GCGCCGTCACCGCCTGGCGCAGCGCCGCGAGCGTCGGGATGCCGACCTGCTCGATGAACACGTCCTGGGTCGCGGCGGTGCCGCCCTGCATGCCATCGAGCACGACGGCATCGGCCCCGGCCTTCACCGCGAGCTGGGTGTCGTAGTAGGCGCGCGCCGCCCCGATCTTGACGTAGATCGGCTTCTCCCAGTCGGTGATCTCGCGCAGTTCCGTGATCTTGATCGTGAGGTCGTCGGGCCCGGTCCAGTCGGGATGGCGGCAGGCGCTGCGCTGGTCGATCCCAACGGGGAGGTCACGCATCCCGGCGACGCGTTCGGTTATCTTCTGGCCGAGCAGCATGCCGCCGCCGCCCGGCTTGGCGCCCTGCCCCACCACCACCTCGATCGCGTCGGCGCGCCGCAGATCGTCGGGGTTCATGCCATAGCGCGAGGGCAGCACCTGATAGACCAGATACTTCGAGGCCTGGCGTTCCTCCTCGGTCATGCCGCCATCGCCCGTCGTCGAACTGGTCCCCATGGCGCTCGCCGCCATGCCGATGGCCTGCTTGGCATTCGCGCCGAGCGCGCCGAAACTCATGCCGGCAATGGTGATCGGAATCTTGAGCTGCAAGGGCTTGGCCGCGAAACGGTCGCCGATCACGACGTCGGTGGCGCAGCGCTCGCGGTAGCCCTCGAGCGGATAGCGCGACATCGAGGCGCCAAGGAACACCAGGTCGTCGAAGTGCGGCAGTCTGCGCTTGGTGCCAAAGCCGCGGATCTCGTACACCCCTTGGTCGGCGGCGCGCTGGATCTCGGCCATGACGTGCGGCGCGAACAGGGCCGAGGGGCGCAGGTTGCGGGGATCGAGGGCCATGACGGGCTCCGTGGCGCGGGCGCGGCTCAGTAGGCGTCGGCGTGATCGACGTGGAAATGGTAGAGCCGGCGCGCCGAGCCGTAGCGCCGGAACGCGCCGGCGTCGGCCGGGATCTCGGCGCTCTCGAGCAGCGCGGCAAGCGCCTCGCGCTGTGCCGCCGTCATGTCCTTCTCGATGCAGTCGGCGCCGAGCCGGCCGACCTTGCCGCGCACGAACAGCATCGCCTCGTAGATCGAGTCGCCGAGGTCATCGCCGCAGTCGCCGCACACCACCAGCCGCCCGCGCTGGGCCATGAACGCGCTCATGTGGCCGACCGAGCCGCCAACCACGATATCGACGCCCTTCATCGAGATGCCGCAGCGCGCGCTCGCATTGCCCTCGACCACCACCAGCCCGCCGCGACCAGAGGCGGCGGCGGCCTGCGAAGCGTCGCCCTTCACGCGGACCACCCCGGACATGATGTTCTCGGCCACGCCCCAGCCGCAATGGCCGTGGATCGTGACCGTGGCCTCCCTGTTCATGCCGGCGCAGTAGTAGCCGGCATGGCCCTCGACCTCGACCTCGATCGGCACGGTCAGCCCGGCGGCGATGGCGTGCTGGCCGCGCGGGTTGAGGATGCGCCAATGCCGGTCGTTGGTCTCGCGCGGCAGCCGGTGCAGTGCCTGGTTCAGCGCGCGCACGGCGCCATCACCGAGATCGACTACGCTCACGCCTCCGCTCCCGCGCCGGCGCCGCGCCCGAGGCTCCACGAGTAGACGACGGTCGGCTCGGGCTCCCACACCACCGCGCGCTCGACGCCGGGCAGCCCGGCGAGACTGCGGTACTCCGAGGCCATCGCCACCCAGGCGTCGGTCTCGGCCAGCACCGCCGGCTTACAGGCGATGCCATCGCGCAGCACGGCGAAGCCATCGCGGGTGCCCATCGCGAACGTGTAGAAGCCGTCGAGGTCCGTGAGGCCGGCCGCCAATGCCTCCTTGAGGCTTGCCCCCTCGCCCAGCCGATAGGCGAAATAGCGCGCCGCGACCTCGGTGTCGTTGTCGGACTCGAAAGCCTGGCCCCGGCGGCGCAGCCACTCGCGCAGCCGGTTGTAGTTCGACAGCGAGCCGTTGTGCACCAAGCACATGTCGGCATCCGCCGTGAACGGGTGCGAGCCCGCCTCGGTTACCGCGCTCTCGGTCGCCATGCGGGTGTGGCCGAGCGCGTGCGAGCCTTCCGCCGCCGCCACTTCGTACTTGCGGCTGACCACCGCGGGTGCGCCGGTGTCCTTGTAGATCTCGATCACCTGGCCGTAGCTCATCACCCGCACCTCGGGGTGGTGGCTGGCGAGCCAGGCGCGCGCTTGCGCGTGTCCGCCGGCAAGCGTGAACACCGCGTGGTCGGCTCTGACATCGACATCGACCTCCTCATCGAGGTCAGCGCCGAGCGCGCCCGCCAGCTCGCGCCAGCGGAAGTTCGGATCGGCGTGGGCAAGCGTGAGCTTGGAGCCTGGCGCCGCGATCGGGCGGTGGTAAAGCGCGATCCCCGCGCTGTCCGGCCCGCGCTCGCTCATGCCGATCAGCATCCGGCTGATATGCGCGCCGAGCGTCGGATGGAGCGCTGGATCCTTGAGGAACAAGCCGACGATACCGCACATCGCTCCCACTCCAGGGCCACGGGTGATCGTGTATAGACCAGCGCCGGCACCGGGCGCAACGCGCGCCGGGATAGTGCGTTTGACTCGGTAAATCCTCGACGTCATTCTGGCTCCCTTCTGCGCGATCCGTGGAGGCCCGCATGGCACGCACGACCGCCCCGAAACGCACCGCCGTCACCACCGCCACAAAGCGCCGGGCGGCGACGAAGGCTGCAGCCGCCCGGCGCGGTAGCGGCAAGCAACGGGAACGCGAGGGCGGCAATGGCGCCCCGCGCGGCGCCCGGCAGCGCGAGATGCAGACCATGTACGTCTGCCGCTCGTGCGTGTGGGACCACGCGGTCGAGGTCGATGGAGTGCGCCAGGGCGCGCTTCTTGCCGAGGCGATCGAGAAGATCTATGCGAAGTGGGCCCGGCGCGGCGACCTCAACATGCGCGTCGTCTACTGCCTCGGCGGCTGCCTCAACCCCTGCAACGTCGGCTTCCGCACCCGCGGCAAGTATTTCTATCGTTTCAACAAGCTCACGCCGCAGAACGCGCAGGCGCTGATCGACTTCGCCGCGGCCTACATCGACAGCCCGATGGGCGATATCCCGCCCGCTGAACTGCCGAAGGGACTGCAGGGCCACATGGTCGTACGCGTGCCGCCACCCGCGCGGCTCTAGCCACTCGGGATCGCCCATCGCGGCGTGGATCGCCGTGTCGATCAGGTGGCGGCCGGCCGCGCCTGAGCGCCTTGACCGGCCCCGGGTGCGGTGATTCACTCCCCGTGCGACAACCCCTGACGAGGCGGGCGCATGGGCAGAGTGATGGTGGTGACCGGCGCCAGCCGCGGCATCGGCGCGGCGACCGCGATCGCCGCGGCGGCGCAGGGCTATGCCGTCTGCATCAACTACAACCGGAGCCATGAGAAGGCCGAGGCCGTATCCCGCGCTGTGCGCGAGCACGGCGTCAGGGCGGTCCTGATCCAGGGCAGCATGGGGCGCGAAGCCGATGTGCTGCGGTTGTTCGAGGCCACCGACCGCGAGCTTGGGCCGGTCACGGCCCTGATCAACAACGGCGGCATCGTCGGCACCGCCGGCCCGGTCGTGGATGCGTCGGCCGACATGCTGGCCGAGCTCTTCGCCGTCAACATCACCGGTTGCTTCCTGTGCGCGCGCGAGGCGATCAAACGGATGTCGACCCAGCGCGGGGGCAAGGGCGGCTCGATCGTCAACGTTTCCTCGATCGCCTCGCGCCTGGGCGGCGGCGGCGCGCTCGTGCCCTACTCGGCCACCAAAGGGGCGCTTGACACCTTTACGATCGGCCTGGCGGGCGAGGTCGGGCCCGAGGGTATCCGCGTGAACGCGGTCAATCCGGGGCTCATCGACACCGACATCCATGCCGACTACGGCGAGCCCAACCGCCGCGTCGACTTCGCGCCGAACGTGCCGCTACGCCGCGCGGGAACCGCCGAGGAGGTCGCCAAGGTCATCGTCTGGCTGTGCTCGGACGAGGCGAGCTACGTCTCCCGAGCGCTGATCGACGTTAGCGGCGGCTGGTAACACCATCAGGTTTTGTTCATCCGGCACGGGCATCATGCCCCGATCACGGAAGGACCGCCCATGACGGATCGCGCATCCGAGACACTCGCGATCGCCATTCGCGATCTCGCGATCGCGGCGGGGGCGGTCATCCTGCGCATCTACGAGGATCCGATCGCGGTACGGGCGAAGGAAGACCGCTCGCCGGCAACCGATGCCGATGAGGCGGCCGAGAAGATGATCCTGGCCGCTCTTGCCCGGCTCACGCCGAGCATTCCGGTGATCGCCGAGGAGGCGGTGGCGGCCGGCCACGTGCCCGACATCTCAGGCGGCCGGTTCTGGCTCGTTGACCCGCTCGACGGCACCAGGGAGTTCATCAGCCGCAACGGCGAGTTCACCGTGAACATCGCGCTCATCGAGGATGGGCGGCCGGCGCTCGGCGCGGTGCACATCCCGGCCAAGGCCACGAGCTACTACGCCGCCGGCCCGGGCGCGGTGTGGCGGCAGCGGGCAGGTCACGGCGCGGAGGCGATCTCCGTGCGCGCGCCGGCCGCGGATGGGCTCGTCGTGGTGGCGAGCCGCTCGCACCGCGATGCCAAGACCGACGAATGGCTCACCTCGGTGCGCGTCAAGAGCTTCGCCGCGGCGGGCAGTTCGCTCAAGTTCTGCCTGGTTGCGGCCGGCGAGGCCGACGTCTACCCCCGGCTCGGCCGCACGATGGAGTGGGACACCGCGGCCGGGCAGGCGGTGCTCGAGGCCGCCGGCGGCAGCGTCACGACGATCGAGGGCGTGCCGTTGCGCTATGGGAAGCCGGGGTTCGAGAATCCGTTCTTCATCGCCCGCGGCGCCCGAGCGGAGCGCTGAGCCGCGCGGCGCGGTGCCCGCGCGGGCATCGCATCGAAGGGAGCGGTCGCACTACTCGCCGCGGTCTCCGAACAGCATCGTCACGTTGATGCGGCGGTTCTCGTAGCCGGGGCGGAAATCGAGATCATCCGTGCGGTGGAACAGGTCTGAGTCGAAGATGATCGCGCGGTTCTGGCGATAGGGAATGCGGATCGGGGCGCCCGCCGACTCGGCCAGGAACGCCTCCATGGCTGCGACGTCGTAGTTGTACTTGCGAAAGGCCCAATCGGAGGGCGCCGGAACCCGGTGGACCAGGAGGCCGCCGGTCTCCGGGTTGCGATTGGCCCCGTCCGGGGTGACCCAGAAGTTTACGTTCACGGCCGCGAAGTCGGCGTGCATCCGGATGCCGGGCAACCGCTGGTCGTACTTGTAAGCCCACAGCTGGTTGAGCCGGCGCTTGCCGAAGATGCCGGGCAACCGGCGCCGCATCTCATCGGCGATCTGCAGTACCAGCGGCGTGCCCAGACCGTCGACCAGATAGGCGCCGAGGTAGCCGTGCTTGACCTGATACCAGATGGTCGCCTCGAGGCAGTAGGCGCAAAGCGCCTCGAGCGCCGCGGCCGTCAGCAGGTCATCGAGCACGACCAGGTTGGGGCGGCTGTCGCCGTAGGCCGCGGAAAGCGCCGCAGCATCGTGGTCGGGGTTGATTGCACCGTTGGCGAGCGCCGGCGACGGCGGCACATGGATCGGCCGGTTGTACCATGGAGCCAGGCGCCGCCACTGCCGCTCGCTCAGCGCCAACGGGGCCGCGGGCGCGGCCTTGCCGACAAGCTCGGTTGCCACTTCCTCGTAGGCCGCGATGACCGGCGCAAAGGCCTCCCCCACGACGCCGCGATCGCGGAGGTAGCGGAGTTGCTCGGCATCGTGGTGCAGTTTGAAATGCGCCGTCGCGGGCGGAGGCACCGGCGCGGGCGGGGCGGCGGTGCCAGCCAGGCGCTCGGCGGCGCTCCACGGCGCCCCATGGCGTAGCGCGGTCGCCTGCGCGAAGCACCCCGTCGCCGGCTCGAAGGCGCCGGCCGCGACATGAGTCATGCCGAGATTGGCCAGTACAGTAGGGTTCGCTGGGCTCAGCGCCAGGGCTCGGGTGCCGCTCTGAACCGCCTCGGCAAAGCGACCGAGTTGCTTCAGCGCATTGCCGCGGTTGGTCAGCGCCGTCACGTAGCCGGGATCGAGGGCGAGCGCGCGATCATAGCAGGCGAGCGCGGCGCTCCAGTCCGCCCGATCCTGGTGTACGTTGCCGAGGTTGCAGTGCGCCGGGGCATAGCTTGGATCACGCGCGATCGCCGCCGCGAACGCGCCGAGGGCGGCATCCAGTTCTCCTGCCTCGCGCAGCGCGTTGCCGAGATTGGAGTGCGTGTCGGCCTGATCGGGGGCGAGCGCCACGGCGCGGCGGAAGGCCGCGACCGCTTCATCGATGCGGCCGAGATCGAGGAGCGTGCGGGCCGCCATCGATTGGGCCGCGAAGTGGCCGGGATCGAGCGCGAGCGCGGCCTCGTAGGCCGCCAGGGCATCTTCAAGCAGGCCGTGCCCACGCAGCGCATCGCCCAGCGCCGAGCGCGCCCTCGCACTCTTGGGCTCGATCCGGGTGGCCCGCCGGCAGGCGGCCACTGCCTCGGCGGTGT
>VGEJ01000151.1 GCA_016869335.1 Alphaproteobacteria bacterium
GCGCGGCCACGCCGGCCGTGCGGTCGCCGGCCATCACTCGCAGGCCTTGCGCACCGCCTCGCGGGCTTGCGAGAAGCCGGCCAGGGAATAGGTGTCGGTCGTCGTCGTGCCGCGGCGCGAGGTGCCGCGCACCACCATGGTCAACCCCTTCACCATGGCAGCGGCGACCGCCTTGTCCTGGGCGATGTCGGTGGCCCACGCGGTCTCTTCCTCGGTGAAGAGTATAAACGTGTTGTTGCCGATGGTCGCCTTGGCCTTGCTGTCGGTGGCGTAGGGATAGCCGGCGTAGACGCTGACCTCGTCCACGATGCGCTGGGCCGGGCGATAGGTCACCAGCACATAGATGTCGCCGCGTCTGACGTTGGTCGGCTTGGTGTCCTTGGGCGCGCTCGCGGCGTAGCAGATCGGGGTGCCGGCTTCATTGTAGGTGTAGGCCTGCCAGTCGCCGTAGGTCCCGATGAGCTTCGGTGTCTCCTCCGCGTGGACGGCCGCGGCGCCGATCACCGAGGCCAGTACCAGAGCTATGAAACCTCGCATGCGCGCAAGATAGCGATCCGAGCCCGACAATTCCACCCCTCGGCTTGGACGCCCGGACCTCGCGCAGGAAGTAGAGGAGGTCGAGGGGCGGCGGCGGCACGGTGGTCTGCGAGAGGAGGCCGTGGGCCTGGCCGCGGTGGTGGGTCTGGTGGTTGAACAGGTGGGCGAGCAGCAGGCGCTGGCTCTCGACGTGGGGTTCGCCGGCCATGGTCTGGAAGCGGATGGGCCGTCCGAGGTCGTCGTCGGCAAGACCGTGAACGTAGTCGATCAGCATCACGTCCTCGGCCAGGCGCGCCTCGCGCAGCGCTCCGAAATCGTCGTAGAGCACCTCGTCGAGGCGGCGGATGCCGCTGTCGTAGCCCTTGAGGCGCCCCATCTAGATGCGGTCACCGACTAGGATGTGGTTGAGAACGCCACGGATGCCGCCGAAGAACGCCGGGCGCTTCTTGCGGTACTCCGCCTTGGTGAGCTTGCCAACCGCATCGTAGAGCCGCCCATTCGCCCAGGTGTTGTAGCGGGCGAAGGTGCGGAAGTGGTCGATCAGCGGGCTCACCATGCTCATGTCCTCAATTCGCCAAGGTCGACGAACAGATCGAGCGCCTCGGGGTTGGCCAGTGCGCTGCGGTTCCTGACCGGACGACCGTGGACGACATCGCGGACGGCGAGCTCGGTGATCTTGCCGCTCACCGTGCGCGGGATGTCGGCGACCGCGACAATCCTGGCCGGCACGTGCCGGGGCGATGTGTTGTCGCGGATGCGGCGGCAGATCTTGTCGCGCAGCGCCTCGTCCAGCACGCGGCCGGCGCGCAACCGCACGAACAGGACGACGCGCTGATCGCCATCCCACTCCTGCCCGATGGCGAGCGCCTCGAGGACCTCCTCGAGGGTCTCGACCTGGCGGTAGATCTCGGCCGTGCCGATGCGGACCCCGCCCGGGTTAAGCACCGCGTCCGAACGCCCGTAGATGATCATGCCATCGTGCTCGGTGAGCTCGACGTAGTCGCCGTGGCACCACACGTTGGGGAAGCGCTCGAAGTAGGCGGCACGGTAGCGCCGGTCGCCCGGATCGTTCCAGAACCGGAGCGGCATCGAAGGGAACGGCGCGGTGCACACTAGTTCGCCCTGCCGGCCGCGGATGCTCCGGCCCGCCTCGTCGAACACCTCCACCCGCAGGCCGAGCGCCCGGCTCTGCAGCTCGCCCCGCCACACCGGCCCGGTCGGATTGCCGAGGGCAAAGCAGCCAATGATATCGGTACCGCCCGAGATCGACGACAGGCAGACGTCGCGCTTGATGCTGGCATATACGTAGTCGAAGCTTGCCGGGGAGAGCGGCGAGCCGGTCGAGAGGATCGTGCGCAGGCGTCGGAGATCGTGCGTGGCGCGCGGCGTGAGATCGGCCTTGGCGATCGCGTCGAGGTACTTGGCCGACGCTCCGAAGATGGTGATCTCCTCGGCCTCCGCGTAATCGAACAGGGCCCGTGGGCTGGGATGGAACGGGGAGCCGTCGTAGAGCATCAGGGTCGCCCCCGAGGCGAGACCCGAGGCGAGCCAGTTCCACATCATCCAGCCGCAGGTCGTGAAGTAGAACAGCCGGTCGTCCGGCTTCACGTCGCTGTGGAGCTGATGCTCCTTGAGATGCTGAAGGAGCGTGCCGCCGGCGCCGTGGACGATGCACTTCGGCGCCCCGGTCGTGCCCGAGGAGTACATGATGAACAGCGGATGATTGAACGGCAGCTCGGCAAAAGTGATCGGGCCGGGACGGTGCGGCGCCACGAACGCCGCCCAGGCGGCCGCCTTGGGGAGGTCCGCGGGCATCAGCGCCGAGCCGGCATAGGGCACCACCACCGCCCGTTCCAGGCTAGGGAGCGCCGCGATGATCGCCAGCACGCGCTCGCCGAGATCGATGTGCTTGCCGTTGTAGTAGTAGCCATCGACCGCGAACAGCACTTTGGGATCGATCTGGCCGAAGCGGTCGAGCACGCCGCGCACCCCGAAGTCGGGCGAGCACGACGACCAGATCGCACCGAGGCTCGCTGCGGCCAGCATGGCGATGATCGTCTCGGGCATGTTCGGCAGGAATCCCACCACTCGATCGCCCGCGACCACCCCGGCCGCCGCGAGCGCCCGAGCGAGCTGAGCGACACGATCGTAGAGCTCGGCGTGGCTCAGCCGGGCGCTGAGGCGGTCCTCGCCGCGGAACACGATCGCGGTGGCATCGTCGCGCCGGCGCAACAGGTTCTCGGCGTAGTTGAGCCGTGCCTCGGGGAAGAACCGGGCGCCCGGCATCAGGTTCGGATGCTCGATCACGACGGCTCCTTGGTGCGCCGCGATGACCGGAGCGAATGACCACACCATCGGCCAAAACTGCTCGGGCGCGGCGATCGACCACTCATAGAGTGCGGCGTAATCCGGTAGATCGCACCCCCACGCAGCCGCGGCCGCGGTGCGGAAGGCGGTCAGATTCGCCGCCGCGATGCGCTCGGCCGAGGGCCGCCACAGTGGCGCGCTCGTCACCGCTCCGCCTGATCGCTCACAGAACGGCTTCGCGGAACGGCCGAATCGTGATGTCGCGCCAGACCCCGTCGGTGACATAGGGGTCGGCGGCGAGCCACGCATCGAGCTCGGCCCGACTTGGAAACTCGAACACCGCCGCCGAGCCGATCATCGTGCCGGCGTCATCGAGGATGGCGCCGCCGGAGCGGAGCTTGCCTTCGGCTTTGAGCCGTCGTGCGCCGACGAGGTGGCGCTCGCGTACCGCTGCTCGACGCGCCGGCGCCTCGGCGTCGGTGCCGTCGTAAGCAATGAGCAGGAACTGCATGTCATCCTCCGCGCCCGCCGCGCCCGCCAAGTATCGCCGAGGCGCGCGGGACATTGAAGCCCCGACGCCGATGGCCGCGGCATGACCGGCCTGTGAAAGCCGCACTGGTCCCGTTGCGCTTCTGCTCATATCGTGCCGCCATGACGTTCCCGGGAAATGTGCGCAACGCGCTTGCTTCGATGCAGGGGCTGCAGGCCGCCGGCCTGATGCTCCTCTCGTGCGTGATCTTCTCGTTCATGACGGCGGTGATCCGCCGTGCGTCCGACGAGCTGCCCGCGATCGAGGTCGTGTTCTTCCGCAACTTCTTCGGCCTGATCACGCTGGCCCCGTTCATCCTCCGCAACGGGATCGAGCGGCTCGACGTGCGGCGTACGTGGCTTTACGCGGCGCGCGCCGGCTCGGGCTATTTTTCGATGGTCTGCTGGTTCAGCGCCATCGCCCTGGTGCCGCTCTCGGATGCCGTGGCGCTTGCCTTCACCGGGCCGCTGTTCATCACCGTGCTGGCGATCCTAGTCCTCGGCGAGCACGTCGGGCTGAGGCGCTGGACCGCCACGCTGATCGGCTTCGGCGGCGCCATCTTGATCCTGCGGCCCGGCTTCGAGGCCTTCAACTTCGACTATTTCCTGGTGCTCGGCAGCGCCGCCGGCATGGCGGTTTCGGTCATCCTGATCAAGGTGCTCGGGCGCACCGAGGCGGCGACCTCGATCGTCACCTACATGGTGCTGTTCATCACGCCCATCTCCCTGGTTCCGGCGCTGTTCGTCTGGCAGTGGCCGACGCCGATCGAGTTCCTATGGCTGTTCGCGCTGGGCGGTCTGGCGACGCTCGGCCACCTCGCGATCACGCGCGCGCTCGTGCTGGCCGAGGCGACGGCGGTCATGCCGCTCGACTTCGCGCGGCTGCCGATCACCGCGCTGATCGCCTACTTCTGGTTCGGCGAGCCGGCCGATCCGCTGGTGTGGGTCGGCGCGGGCGTGATCTTCTCCAGCGCGCTCTACATCGCGCAGCGCGAGGCGCGGCTCAAGAAGGTGCCACAGGATCGGGCGGTGGCGCAGAGCCTCGTGGCCCGCGCCGACCCCGACGCGACCTAGCCCGGCGCGGGCCGGTTGAGGCGGTTGCTCACCAGATCATCGACCACGCCGGGGTCGGCGAGGGTGGTGGTGTCGCCGAGGTTGCTCGGATCGTTCTCGGCGATCTTGCGCAGGATGCGGCGCATGATCTTGCCCGAGCGCGTCTTCGGCAGGCCGGGCGCCCACTGGATGAGGTCGGGCGCGGCGATCGCCCCGATCTCCTTGCGCACCCGCTGCACCAGCTCTCTGCGCAGCTCCTCGGTTGGCTCTTCGCCCGCCTTGAGCGTCACGTAGGCGTAGATGCCCTGGCCCTTGATGTCGTGCGGATAGCCCACGACGGCAGCCTCCGCGACCTTCTTGTGGGCGACCAGCGCGCTCTCGACCTCGGCGGTGCCGAGCCGGTGGCCGGCCACGTTGATCACGTCATCGACCCGGCCGGTGATCCAGTAGTAACCGTCCGCATCGCGCCGGCAGCCATCGCCGGTGAAGTACTTGCCGGGGTAGGCCTTGAAATAGGTGTCGATGAAGCGCTGATGGTCGCGGAACACCGTCCGCATCTGCCCCGGCCATGAGTCGGCGATGCACAGGACGCCGCTGCCCGGACCATCCATCACCTGGCCGGCGCCATCGACGACCACCGGCTGGACGCCGAAGAACGGCCGCGTCGCCGAGCCGGGCTTCAGCGCGGTCGCGCCTGGCAGGGGCGTGATCAGAATGCCGCCGGTCTCGGTCTGCCACCAGGTATCGACGATCGGGCAGCGGCGCTCGCCGACCACCCGGTGATACCACTCCCAGGCTTCCGGGTTGATCGGCTCGCCGACCGTGCCCAGGAGCCGGAGCGAGGTGCGCGCGGTCCGCTGCACCGGCGCCTCCCCCTCGCGCATCAGGGCGCGGATCGCGGTCGGCGCGGTATAGAAGATGGCGACCTTGTGCTTGTCCACGACCTGCCAGAAACGCGCGGCATCGGGGTAGGTCGGGATACCCTCGAACATCAGCGTCGTGGCGCCATTGGCGAGCGGTCCGTAGACGATGTAGCTGTGCCCGGTGACCCAGCCGATGTCGGCGGTGCACCAGTACACGTCGCCATCGTGGTAGTCGAACACGTACTGATGGGTGAGCGAGGCGTAGACGAGGTAACCCGCGGTGGTGTGGAGCACGCCCTTGGGCTTGCCCGTCGAGCCCGAGGTATAGAGGATGAACAGCGGGTCCTCGGCCGCCATCTCGGTCGGCGGACAATCCTCGCTCACCCCGGCCGCGAGCTCGTGATACCAGTGGTCGCGCCCGGCGACCCAGGCGACGCTGCCGCCGGTGCGCCGCACCACGATCACGCTGCCGACGCCCGGGCACTGCGTGAGCGCCTCATCGGTCGTGGCCTTGAGCGGGATCTTGCGCCCGCCACGGACGCCCTCGTCCGCCGTGATGACCACGGCGCAGTCGGCATCGAGGATGCGGCCGGCGAGGGAATCGGCGGAGAAGCCGCCGAACACGATCGAGTGCACCGCGCCGATGCGGGCGCAGGCGAGCATCGCGTAAGCGAGTTCGGGGATCATCGAGAGGTAGATCGTGACGCGATCGCCCTTCTTGACGCCGCGGGCCTTGAGCACGTTGGCGAAGCGGCAGACCTCGCGGTGCAGCTCGCGGTAGGTGATGCGGCGGGCGGCGTTCGGGTCATCGCCCTCCCAGATGATCGCGGTCTGCTCGCCGCGCGTCGCGAGGTGCCGGTCGAGACAGCTTGCGGTGACATTGAGAGTGCCGTCGTAGAACCAGCGGATGTGGACGTCGCCGCTGAACGAGGTGTCCTTGACCTGGGTGAAGGGCTTGATCCAGGCGATGCGCTGCGCCTGCTCGCGCCAGAAGCCCTCCGCGTCCGACACCGAGCGCTCGTAGAGGGCGCGGTAGCCGGCGGCGTTGATCCAGGCGCGTTTGGACCACGCGTCGGGCACGGCATAGACGGTCTCGTTGGCCACGGCACTCTCCCTGCGCTCGGAATCAGGGCGATTATCGATGCTCGCCCCCGGCCCGGCAAGCCGGGGCTCAGCGCGGCGGCGCGGCGAACAGGTAGTCGCCATCACCGGCGAAGGCCG
>VGEJ01000152.1 GCA_016869335.1 Alphaproteobacteria bacterium
GGCGGGGCGCCGCGGCCGCTGCCGGCGCGCACGCCAGGCGCGCGGCCGCGATGACGCCCGACGCGCTCCCCAACCACTGGACGCTGCGCCACCTGCCCGGGTGGGCGCTGCACTGCGCCCGGCTCGCCCGGCTCGATCGCCCCATCGGCACTTGGCTCCTGTTGTGGCCGTGCTGGTGGAGCATCGCGCTCGCCGCCGTCGAGCAAGGGTCGGGCTGGGGAGCGCTCGGCCTGCCCGACCCCGTCCTCTTAGCGCTGTTCGCGCTCGGCGCCGTGGCGATGCGCGGCGCCGGCTGCGTGCTCAACGACATCGTCGATCGTGATTTCGATGCTCGGGTTGCGCGCACGCGCGCCCGACCGCTGCCGAGCGGTCAGGTGAGCCTGCCGCAGGCCGTGCTCTTCATGATCGGGCTGGCGCTGATCGGTCTCGCCGTGCTGCTCAGCCTGAACGGCTTCGCCTTCTGGGTCGGTGTGGCGTCGCTGCCGCTGATCGCGCTCTACCCGTTCATGAAGCGGATCTCCGACTGGCCGCAGGCCGTGCTCGGCCTCACGTTCAATTGGGGCGCCCTGCTTGGCTGGGCGGCGGCCACCGGAGCGTTGACGCTCCCGCCCCTCGTCCTATACGCCGCCGGACTGCTGTGGACCCTTGGATACGACACGATCTACGCACACCAGGACAAGGAGGACGACGCGCTGATCGGCGTGCGCTCGACGGCGCTGAAGTTCGGCGCTGCCTCGCGGCGCTGGATCGCCGGCTTCTACGGCGGTGCCGTGATCCTCTTCGCGCTCGCTGGCGCGGTGGCCGGGGTCGCCTGGCCATTTTACCCGCTGCTCGGGATGGCGGCGCTGCAACTCGCCTGGCAGACGTGGCGCGTACGCTTCGATGCGCCCGCGAGCTGTCTTGCAGTGTTCCGCTCGAACACCCTGTTCGGCGCGCTCGTGTTCGCCGCCATTCTCGCCGGCCAAGTGGCACGATGAGCGACGGCGGCGCGCGGCGCGGCCGGGTGGCGACGGCAGCAGCGTAGGCGCTCGGCCGATCGCCGCCTATGATGGCCGCCATGCCCTACACCTCGCTTCGCGACTTCCTGGAGCGGCTCGAAGGCGCGGGCCGGCTCGTGCGCGTGCGCGAACCGGTATCGGTCGTGCACGAGATGACCGAGATCCACACCCGCCTGCTCGCCGAGACCGGCCCGGCGGTCCTGTTCGAGAATCCGGTCGGGGCGGACGGCCAGCGCCTTGACATCCCCGTCCTGATCAACCTGTTCGGCACCGTCGAACGCGTCGCCTGGGGCATCGACCGCGAGCCCGGCACGCTCCGCACGCTCGGCGAGCAGCTCGCCTTCCTGCGCCAGCCCGAGCCGCCCGAGAGCTTGCGCGGGGCCGCGGCCCTGCTGCCGACGCTGCGCGCGGCCCTGGCGATGAAGCCGCGGCAGGCGCGTGTGGCGCCGTGCCAGGAAGTGGTGCTGACCGGGCCCGATGCCGATCTGCGCCGGCTGCCGATCCAGACCTGCTTTCCGGGCGAGCCGGCGCCCCTGATCACTTGGCCGCTCGTGGTCACAATGGGGCCGGGCGGCAGCCGCGAGGACTCGACCAATCTCGGCATCTACCGCATGCAGGTCACCGGCCCGCACACCACCCTGATGCGCTGGCTCAAGCACCGCGGCGGGGCGCAGCACCATCGCCGCTGGCGCGATGCCAAGCGCGAGCCGCTGCCCGCCGCCGCCGTGATCGGGGCCGATCCCGGCACCATGATCGCCGCGGTCGCGCCGGTGCCGGACACCCTATCCGAGTACCAGTTCGCGGGCCTCCTGCGTGGCGCCCGGGTCGAGCTCGCCGACTGCCGGACCGTTCCCCTGCGCGTGCCGGCGCACGCCGAGATCGTGATCGAGGGTCACGTGTCGCTCGACGAGCAGGGCGATGAGGGGCCGTACGCCGACCACACCGGCTACTACAACGCGGTCGAGCGGTTCCCGATCTTCCGCGTCAGCGCCATCACCATGCGGCGCCGGCCGATCTACGTCTCGACGTTCAGCGCCCGCCCGCCCGACGAGCCCTCGGTGCTTGGGGAGGCGCTCAACGAGTTGTTCGTGCCGCTCCTGATCCAGCAGTTCCCCGAGGTGGTGGATTTTTGGCTGCCACCCGAGGGTTGTTCCTATCGCATCGCGGTCGTGGCGATGCGCAAGGCGTATCCCGGCCACGCCAAGCGGGTGATGATGGGCATCTGGTCGTACCTGCGCCAATTCATGTACACGAAATGGGTCATCGTGGTGGATGCCGACATCGATATCCGCAACTGGAAGGACGTGATGTGGGCGATCGCCACCCGAATGGACCCGGCGCGCGACATCACGCTGGTCGAGAACACGCCGATCGACTACCTCGACTTCGCCTCGCCTGAGGAGGGCCTCGGCTCGAAGATCGGGCTCGATGCCACCAACAAGTGGCCACCCGAGACGCGACGCACCTGGGGCACGAAGATCCGCATGGGCGAGGCTATCGTGGCGGCGGTCAGCGAGAAGTGGTCGCGGCTCGGCCTTCCCGGCTCGGGCGCACCGATCTGGAAATAGCGGAGGGGAGTATGGCTTTGGGTCGCCGGGAGGAACAAGCGGCGCTGACCGCGCGTTTCCGCGACGCGCTGCGCGCGGAGGAGCGGGCGAGCGAGAACCGCGGCCCGCTGGTCGCAGCTGTCGTGCTCGGCCTCATCGGCGCGTGGCTGTTCGTCGAGAACCGGTTTCCGGACGTTCTTTACTACCAGGCGCTTCTGCTCGGGTTTTTCGTCCTATTCGTCGGGCCGTGGCTGCTCTCCGCCGCCGGCTACAAGCTGACGTGGGGGCGCTACCTGCTGCCGCCGCTCATCGCGGGCCTCCTGACGTTCTCGATCTATTACCCGAACCCCTACAGCGAGGCTTAGCGCCTGGTCCCGCCGCGCTGGATGCTCCACCTTCACAACGAGTACTACTATTTAGTCGCCATCGTGCTCGCCGGCTTACGCTATTCCCGCGCCTACGTCGGGTGGGCCGGGATCGCAACGGCGCTGTGCTTTGTCGGTGGCGTGGTGTGGCTGGCCGAGGCGAACGGCCTGGCCATCACGTTCACGAGTCAAGACGCTTTCGCCGCCATGCCTCCCGCCGAGGCCGCGGCGTTCATCACCGACCCAAACCGCATCGAAGGCTCCGAGGTCATCGAGCAGACGCTGCTCATGGTGATCGTCGCCGGCATGGTCGCGGCGCTCGTGCATCGGCTGCCCACGCTGGCGTTGCGCCGCGCCGCGGCGGAGCGCGCGCACCAATCTCGCCCGCCACCTCTCGCCCAACATGGTCGAGGCGCTGGCCGCCACCGACGAGCCCTTCGGCAGCGTACGGCGCGAGAACGTCGCGGTGCTATTCGCTGACATCGTCGACTTCACCGAACTGAGCGAACAGCATCCTCCGGAGCGGGTCATCGCCCTCCTGCGCGAGTTCCACGGCCGCATGGCGCAGGTGGTGCTCGCGCACGGCGGCACGCTCCACAAGTTCCTGGGCGATCGCCTGATGGCCACCTCCGGCACGCCTCAGGCGGCGGCGGATGACCCGGCCCGGGCGCTGGAGTGCGCCCGCGCCATGCAGGCCGCGATCGAGGAGTGGAACGGGACGCGTGCGGCGAACGGCTGGCGCCCGGTGCGCGTTGGCATCGGTCTCCACTTCGGTCCCGTCGTGCTCGGCGAGGTGGGCGATGACAACCGGATCGAGTACGCGGTCGTCGGCGACACGGTGAACGTGGCGAGCCGGCTCGAGCGGCTGACCCGCGAGCTCGACGTCCCGATCGTGATCTCCGACGACCTCGTGCGCAGGGTGCGCGAAGTCAGGGGCGGCGCCGACATTAACGGGTTGACGCCGGCGGCAGCCACGGCGCCCCGCGGTCGCACGGCCGAGACCGCGATCTGGACCCTCCCCGCCGCCGCGTAGCGGCGGACCTCTCGGTGCGCGCGCAAATCAAAGGCTGAAGGATGGCGCAAGGCGGCCATCCTATGTACGGCGCGGTTCCTACCAGCCGGGGGGTCTGCTGATCGTCGTGCCTGGGATCGGGTTTGGGAATTGTGACGCGCTCAGCATCGCTAGATTGATGTGCCGGCGGTAGGTCGCCAGTTCCTGTAGCGCTACGGCCATAGGCCAGCGGCCAGGGCAACCAACGAAGGCCGGCTTCTTGCGCTCGACGGCGACCATCCGAATCGGTGCAACCAAGTCGGTGTCATTTGATACGACCACAGCCGCGTCAAACAACCCGCTCCAAGCATCGTTCAAGAGGTGGGCTGCAAGGTTCACGTCCGAGCCCTTTTCCTCTCGCGCATGAACCTCGACAACCAAGGCGTTGGCTGGCGCACTTGGCCTATGCCGTCTCCTGGTTCGCGCCGTCCCTTTTCCTGGGCACCCCGCCACCTGCAAGAGGCTGGACGATGAGAGAGTACCGCCGGTCACAAACTGACGGCCGCTAGGCAGCGACACCATTGGGACCGAGTGGATGACAGCATCGGCGACGGGCAGATTGACCGTCGGTCGCCAGATCGTCTTGGAGAGAAGCGGCCGTAGTGAACCTCGACTTCAGGCAGCGTACGCAGTGCGTTCAGGTAAGCCTGCTGCCGAGCCGGTGCACCGGGATTGCCGCTCCCGGAGACGCGGGCCGTAAAGTACTTGATCCGCTCGATGGTGTGACCCGTTGGCAGCAGCCTTCGAGCCAGCTCGAAGAGGTTAAGCCACTTGAAGTGGGTGCCCTTGAGGGCACCGTAGTAGAGATTGAATCCATCCACGTACACGCGGGTACGGATGGTAGCCCCCTCACATAAGCAAGGGCCACTCCGAAGAGCAGCCCTTGAGCCGACAGCACGCTGCCGGCGGGTATGTGCGAATTGGATAGGCTATGCGGAGGGTCCGTCAACGCTTTCTTTTGGCCTCGAGCGTGCCGGACTCATGTTGCGCATGATGGCTATGCCATCGATTCAAGCCCCTCAGCGTTCATTGTTCGACTAACCCGCCATGCGTCAGTCGCTAGAGTCCGACGCGGCCCATTTCCTCGAACTTGGCGCTGCGGGCGGCGCGATGGTCGGTCGGGTCCTGGTCGAGCTCCGCGAGATGGCGGGCGAGCGCCTCGCCGACCGCCGTGATGGTGTCCTCTCCGCGCCGGTGCGCCCCGCCCACCGGCTCCGCCACCAGCTCGTCGATCACTTTGAGCGCCAGGAGATCGTGCGCGGTGAGCTTGAGCGCCTCGGCCGCATCGCGCGAGCGCTCGGAGGAGCGCCACAGGATCGAGGCGCAGCCCTCGGGCGAGATCACCGAATAGATCGCGTGTTCGAGCATGAGCACCCGGTCGGCCGTGGCGAGCGCGATCGCCCCGCCCGAGCCGCCTTCGCCGATGATGACCGCCACGAGCGGCGCCCGCAGCATGAGGCAGGCCTCGATCGAGCGGGCGATCGCCTCGGCCTGGCCGCGCTGCTCGGCGCCGATCCCCGGATAGGCGCCAGGCGTATCGATGAAGCTGAGTACGGGAAGGTGGAAGCGGTCGGCGAGTTCGAGCAGCCGCACTGCCTTGCGATAGCCCTCCGGCTGCGCCATGCCGAAGTTGTGCGTGACCCGGCCCTGGGTGCCCGAGCCCTTCTCGTGGCCGATCACCATCACGGGGCGGCCGCAGAAACGCGCGAGCCCCCCGAGGATCGCCTTGTCCTCGCCGAACCGGCGGTCGCCCGCGAGCGGGGTGAACTCAGTCGTCAGCTGCTCGACATAGCGGGTGAAGTGCGGCCGTTCGGGATGGCGCGCCACCTGGGTCTTCTGCCACGCGGTGAGCTTGGCGTAGGTCTGGCGCAGGGTCTGCTCGACCTTGACCTCGAGGCGCGCCACCTCCTCGGCGATGTTGACGTCGCCGCGATCGGCGAGGTGGCGCAGCTCCTTGATCTTGGCTTCGAGCTCGGCAACCGGTTTCTCGAAGTCGAGAAAGGCCCCCATCCGTCAGCCTCGGGCGGCCCGCCGCCCCAGCCGCGCCCTCACCGCCCGATCATCGCGGCCTTGGCCACCAGCGCCTCGGCCTGGCGTACCGAGGCGATGTCGATCAGCCGCCCATCGAGCGCCACCGCACCCTTGCCGGTGCGCTGCGCCTCCGCCATCGCCGCGAGGATGCGCTTGGCCTTGGTGACCTCGGCCTCGCTCGGACTGAACACCTCATTGGCGAGATCGATCTGGCTCGGGTGGATCGCCCACTTGCCCTCAATGCCGAGCACCGCGGCGCGCCCTGCGGCGGCGAGGTAGCCGTCGGGATCGGAGAAATCACCGAACGGGCCATCGATCGGCCGCAGCCCATTGGCACGCGCGGCCACCACCATGCGCGCCATCGCGTAGTGCCACATGTCGCCCCAGTGCACCGCGCGGTTGCCCGCCGGGTCCTTGTCGGTCAGCACGGCGTAGTCGGGATTGACGCCGCCGATGTTGGTGGTGCGGGCCCTGGTCGAGGCGGCGAAGTCGGCGACGCCGAAGTGCAGCGA
>VGEJ01000153.1 GCA_016869335.1 Alphaproteobacteria bacterium
TCAAGGGTTTAGCGCCGACAAGGGCGTTGTCGATATCCAGGCGAGCATCGACCGACTCCGCAAGACGGCGGGCTGCACCGGCAAGGTCGGCGCGGTCGGTTACTGCCTCGGCGGCTACCTCGCCTACCTCACGGCGACCCGCACCACGGCGGATTGTGCCGTCGGCTACTACGGCGTGGGCATCGAGGGCCAACTCGGCGAAGCGGCGAAGATCCGCGGCCGGCTCATGCTCCATGTCGCGGAGAAGGACCAGTTCTGCCCGCCCGAAGCGCAACAGAAGCTGCGCGCGGGCTTGGCCGGGAACGCGCGCGTGACACTCCACGCCTACCCCGGGGTCGATCACGCCTTCGCCCGCCCGGGCGGCCAGCACTACGACAATGCCGCGGCCGACTTGGCCAATCAGCGCACCACCGCGTTCCTCCGCTCCAACCTGACGTGAGGCCATTAACGCCCATGCGCACCAAAGCCATCCGCATCTACAAGACCGGCGGCCCGGAAGTTCTGACCTGGGAGGAGACGGATGTCGGCGAGCCCGGGCCCGGCGAGGCCCGCGTCCGCCATAGCGCCGTCGGCCTCAACTACATCGACTGCTACGTCCGCACCGGGCTCTACCCCGCCCAGTTGCCCGCCACGCTGGGCTTCGAGGGCGCCGGGGTGGTGGAGGCCATCGGTACCGGAGTGCGAGAGGTGGCAGTGGGCCAGCGCGTCGCCTACGCCACCGGACCGCTGGGGGCCTACGCAGAGCGGCGGGTGATGCCGGCCGACAAGCTGGTAGCGGTGCCCGAGGGCATCACCGATGCCCAAGCGGCGGCGATGATGCTGCAGGGCATGACCGCGCAGTACCTGATCCGCCGCACCTTCCCCGTCGCGTCCGGCCAGACGATCCTGGTCCACGCCGTGGCCGGCGGCGTCGGTCTGATCCTCTGCCAATGGGCACACCATCTCGGCGCCCGGGTCATCGGCACGGTCAGCACCCAGGCCAAGGCCGCCCTGGCGCGCGCCCACGGCTGCGCCCACCCGATCGTGCTGACCGATGAGGACTTCGTCGCTCGGGTGAAGGCGATCACCGGCGGCGCGGGCGTGCCGGTCGTCTACGACTCGGTCGGCAAGGACACGTTCATGAAGTCGCTCGACTGCCTGGCCCCGCTCGGGACGATGGTGCTGTTCGGGCAGTCATCGGGCCCGGTGGCGCTGCTCGACCCCGCGGTCTTGGTGCAGAAGGGCTCGCTGTTCCTGACCCGTCCGAGCCTGTTCACCTACGCCGGCGCGCGCGAAGACCTGATCGCGACGGCCAACGATCTGTTCAGTGCGGTGCGCTCGGGCGCGGTGAGGATCGAGGTCAACCAGACCTTCCCCCTCGCCGAGGCGGCGGCCGCCCACACCGCGCTCCAGGCCCGGCGCACCACGGGCTCGACCGTCCTCCTGCCGTAGCGGCGCCGTGACCGAGCGCGCCCCACGGCCGCGCCGAAGCCTCCTGTTCATGCCGGGGCTGCGGCCCGAGATGTACGCCAAGGCAGCGGCGACCGGCGCCGACCACGTGTGCGTCGATCTCGAGGACGCCGTGGTGCCGGCACGCAAGGCCGAGGCCCGCGAACTGACGATGCCGCTGTTCGCGCTGGCGCCGCCGTGGCCGCGCTCAGTGCTGCGGGTCAACAACCTGCGCACTCCCGATGGGCTCCGCGACATCCTGGCCGTGCTCGAGCTCCCCGCCCCGCCGGAGGCGGTCATGCTGCCCAAGGTGGACTCCGCGGCCGAGGTGCGCTGGGCCGATGAGCTCCTCGCCCGCGCGCGGCGTCCCCTCGAACTCTACGCGATCATCGAGTCGGCCGAGGGCCTCGCGGCGGTGCACGACATCGCCGCGGCGACGCCGAGGCTCACGACGCTCCTGTTCGGGGCGGTCGATCTCTCCGCTTCGCTCGGTTGCGAGAACCGATGGGAGAGCCTGCTCTACGCCCGCGGCCGCGTCGCCCACGCCGCAGCCCGAAGCGGCATCGAGGTGATGGATGTCCCCCACCTCGACCTCGACGATGAAGCGGGCCTGCGCCACGATGCCGCCGCCGCCAAGGCCCTCGGGTTCTCCGGCAAGGCGGCGATCCACCCCCGCCAGATTCCGATCATCCACGAAGCGTTCACGCCTACCGCCGCGGCCATCGCCCAGGCCCAGCGGGTTCTGGCGGCGTTTGCCGCCGATCCCACCGGCCTCGTCGTGGTTGATGGCAGGCTGATCGAGAAGCCCGTGATCCGCGCGATGGAGCGGACCGTAGCGCTCGCCAAGGCAGCCGGCGCGCTCTAGCTACCAACCACCCTCGGCCGCTGCTCAGGTGTTCATCGAGTCGAAGAACTCCGAGTTCGCTTTGGTCTGCTTGAGCTTGTCGAGGAGGAACTCCATCGCGTCCACCGTCCCCATCGGCGACAGGATGCGGCGCAGCACCCACATCTTGGCCAGCGTGCCTTTGTCGACCAGCAGCTCCTCCTTGCGGGTGCCGGACTTGGTGATGTCTATCGCCGGCCACGTGCGCTTGTCGGCGAGCTTGCGGTCGAGAACGACCTCCGAGTTGCCGGTGCCCTTGAACTCCTCGAAGATGACTTCATCCATGCGGCTGCCCGTATCGATGAGCGCGGTCGCGATGATGGTCAGCGAGCCGCCCTCCTCGATGTTGCGGGCTGCGCCGAAGAAGCGCTTCGGCCGCTGCAACGCGTTCGAGTCGACGCCGCCCGTCAGCACCTTGCCCGAGGACGGCACCACCGTGTTGTAGGCCCGCGCCAGCCGCGTGATCGAGTCGAGCAGGATCACCACGTCGCGCTTGTGCTCGACCAGGCGCTTGGCCTTCTCGATAACCATCTCGGCGACCTGGACGTGGCGCACCGCAGGCTCATCGAAGGTCGAGGAGACGACCTCGCCCTGCACCGAGCGCTGCATGTCGGTGACTTCCTCTGGCCGCTCATCGATCAACAGCACGATGAGGTAGACATCGGGGTGATTCGTCGCCAGGGAGTGCGCGATGTTCTGCATCAGCATGGTCTTGCCGGTGCGCGGCTGGGCCACGATCAGCGCCCGCTGGCCCTTCCCGAGCGGCGCGATCAGATCGATCACTCGCGCCGATCGATCACTCGTCGCCTTGGAGTCGAGCTCGAGCTTCAGCATCTGAGTCGGATAAAGCGGCGTTAGGTTGTCGAAGTTCACCTTGTGGCGGGCGTGCTCGGGTTCCTCGAAGTTGACGCAGGTGATCTTGAGCAGCGCGAAATAGCGCTCGCCGTCCTTGGGCGCCCGGATCAGGCCGTCGATGGTGTCGCCCGTGCGCAGACTGAAGCGGCGTATCTGGCTGGGCGAGACGTAGATGTCGTCGGGTCCGGGCAGGTAGTTCGCCTCGGGCGAGCGCAGGAAGCCGAAGCCGTCCTGCAGGATCTCGATCACGCCGCCGCCGGAGATCTCGATCTCCTTGTCGGCGAGTTGCTTGAGGATCGCGAACATCATGTCCTGCTTGCGCAGTGTGTTCGCGTTCTCGACTTCGAGCTCTTCCGCGTAGCTGAGCAGCTCGGTCGGCGATTTCCGTTTGAGTTCCAGGAGATTCATGGGGCTGTTCCTCGCCTGCGAGGATGGACCGGTCTCGGTCGGAGGGAACCGCCGGGGCACCCAGTTGCCGGGGGCCGCGAAACCGCGCGGTCAGGTCATCGGGTATGTCGAGGGGGGCGCGGGTCTAAGCTGATCCGGCCGCTGGCTGTAGCCAAACAATCGACCAACGCCGGCGATAAGTCAAACAGAGATTTGGTTACGGGCTCGCGAACGTCAAGGTCACAGCGGCTTGACAATGACCGCCACGACGATGATCACCATCAGCAGCGCCGGCGCCTCGTTCACAAAGCGGTAGAAGCGGGCCGAATGATGATTGCGGCCGGCGGCGAAGGCCACTTGCCAGTGCGTGAAAGCGCCATGCAGGGTCCCGAGCGCTCCGAGCGATAGGAGCTTGACCCAGATCCAACCACTCGCCCAATCCACCACGCCCGGCGTCGCGAGCAGCAGCACGCCGAACAGGACCGCCGCAGCCATCGCCGGGTCCATGATGCCGCGCCGCAGCCGCCGCTCCATCACCACAAACAGCGCCGCCTGCGGCGCGTCGGCGGCCAGCCCGGCGTGATAGACGAACAGTCGCGGCAGGTATAGGAGTGCTGCCATCCATGCGATTACGGCGATCACGTGCAGCGCCTTGATCCAGAGGTACACCTCGACGAGAAGGCTCATTCACGACCGGCCAGGGCACAGCCGTTCAGGCCATCCGGACAGGTGCGCGGGCCGGTAGCGGCCCACACGCCCGCCCGGCCAAGGACTCCGCGCACCAGGCGCGCGAGCGCGCTGATATAGACCGCCGCAGTGCCGAGTGCCGCGACCCGATGGTAGGCGGGAACGCCGCAGCGTTCGGCGAGCGCGCGGCACTCCTCGTCCAGCTCGACCAACGTTTCCGCGTGCTCCGAGACGAACGCGATCGGCACCACCACCAGCGCTTTGCCATCCCGGCCGGCGCGCGCGATCTCGGCCACGGTGGAGGGCCCGATCCATTGCAGCGGCCCGACACGCGACTGATAGCATACGCTCCAGTCGAGTGCCTGCCCGTTCGCGGCGAGACCCTGCGCCACGGCCCGCGCCGTGGCCTCAACCTGCCACTGATAGGGGTCGCCACGCGCAACGATCTTCTCTGGCAGACCGTGCGCCGAGAACAGGACCCGTGCATCACCGGCTGACCGCAGGACTGCCGCCGTGGCCGCCACGTGGGCTTCTATGAACTCGGCAATGACCGGATAGCAGCACACCGCCGTCGTCGGACAGGCAAGTCCCGCGGCCCGAGCCACGCGCCGCCACTCGGCAAGTGAGGACCCGGTGGTCGTGGTCGAGAACTGGGGATAGAGCGGCAGCAGAACGATCTCGTCCGGCTGCCACGCCGTAAGCGCGTGCGCGACGGCCGCGGCGCGCGGGTGCCAATAGCGCATCGCCGGCACCACGCGGACTTCGCCAAGGTCGGCGAGCGCCAAAGCCAGTGCCGCCGCCTGGTCTTCGGTGTGGGCGAGCAGCGGCGACCCGCCACCCAGCCGGGCATAGATCGCGCGCGCCGTCCCGCCGCGGCGGTAGGCGATCAGTCGCGCCACCACCCAGCGGAGTGCACCAGGCACCTGAAGGATCGCCGGATCGCTGAACAGGTTGGTCAAGAAGGGCGCCACGGTGCCTAGTGAATCGGGCGCGCCAAGGTTGAATAGTACCACGGCCGTGCGCCGAGCCGGGGTCGTCATCGCGCGCTTGCACTCCGCACCAAGGCGATCAGCTCGGCAATATGCTCAGGCGGTGTTTCCGGGACGATGCCGTGCCCAAGGTTGAACACGTGCGGCCGGCCGCGCCAAGCCCCGATGATGCGCTCGACCTCCGTTCGCAGCGCCGCGCCTCCCGTCACCAGAGCATAGGGGTCCAGGTTGCCTTGCAGCGGCGTCTCAGGGGCCAGCTCCCGCGCCGCCCAGGCTGTGGGGACAGCAGTATCAAGGCTCAGCACGTCAACGCCGCTCTCCCGCGCGAACTGCGCAAGCATAGGACTGGCGGTTCGCGAGAAGCCGATCACCGGGATCCCTGGATGGGACAGATGCACCCGCTCGACGATGGCGGTGACCGGAGCGATACACCACTGTTCATACGCCGGCGATGGCAGGACACCCGCCCAGCTGTCGAACAGCTGAACCGCATCCGCCCCGGCGTCGATCTGTGCTCCCAGATACTCTGCCGTCACGTCAACTAGCAGTCCGATCAACTGTCCAAAGGCTGGTGCATCCTCGTGAGCCCAGCGTCGTGGCGTCGCGAAATCGCGGTTCCCACGACCCTCGACCATGTATGCCGCGACCGTCCAGGGTGCGCCGGCAAATCCCAACACCGCCGTCTCAAGCGGCAAGGACGCACGCAGGCGCCGAACCGTCTCGTACACCGGAGCCAGGCGATCGTGGACACCCGCTGCGGCCAGACGTTTCACGTCGCCTAGGGTGCGAATTGGTTCAAGAACCGGTCCCTCCCCGGCCTGATACTCGACGCGCTGGCCCAGTGCGTCGGCAACGAGCAGGATATCCGCAAACACGATCGCCGCATCGAGACCATACCGTCGAACGGGCTGCAGGCTGACCTCGAACGCAAGCTCTGGGCGATAGCATAGGTCAAGGAAGTCACGCGCTTCCGCACGGACCTGCTGGTACTCGGGCAGATAGCGTCCGGCCTGACGCATCAGCCAGAGCGGCACCGGATCGACTCGGGCACCCCGCAGCACCCGGACAAGCGGGGAATGGATGACGCGCTCCATGACCGCTGGGTTCATCATCGTTGATTCATGCCGGCTATCCTTCCCCTACTCTCTTCTCAAGAGAAGGTTGTAGAAGATTGTTGGACCGAGGTAATGCGGGGATTATCGCTTCCACCAGCAACGGCACGAGCTCGGGCGAGGCGAAGGCGGGTCGGGCCGCCCTTGGGGATATGAG
>VGEJ01000154.1 GCA_016869335.1 Alphaproteobacteria bacterium
CGCCAAGCGCCGAGGCCCAGTCAAGCGGCAGCAGCCTGAATAGGCCATAGGCCGCGAACACGGCCATGCCCTCGAGCGTCCACCGCGCGAGCCGAGCCGCCCTCATCGCGTACCGGTGACAGGAGCGAGCAGCCGCTCGACTGCCGCCGGGTCGGTGAACACCAGGCGCACGGTCACGACCTCGACCACGGCACGCACGCTCGTCGGCAGCCGCACCGCGTCCTTGGCGGTGGTCACCAGCGTCGCGCCGAGGGCGGCCGCGCGATCCATCAGTTCAACCAGCTCTTCGGGCGGGAACCGGTGGTGATCGGCGAAGCCCTGCGCGCCGGCGAGGACGCACCCCGCGGTCCGCAGAGTCGCGAAGAACTTCGCCGGGCGGGCGATGCCAGCGAAAGCGAAGACGGGCCGGTCGCGGAGGGCCGCGAGCTCCGGCCCAGGCTCGAGTCGGGCGCGCAGCAACGGTTTGTGATCGAGCGCGTCTGGCGGCTGGCTCGCGACCGCGCCCGGGTCATCGATCCACACGATGGCATCGGCGCGCGCCACGCCGCGAGCGGGCGCCTCGCGGAGCGGTCCCGCCGGAATCACGCGGCCGTTGCCGACTGGATTGCCGCCATCGACCACCAGAACGGCAATGTCCTTGACGAGTGCCGGGTTCTGGTGGCCGTCGTCGAGCACCAGGACCTCGGCACCAGCCGCCGCCGCCGCGCGCGCCGCGGCCACGCGATCGCGACCGATCCAGGTTGGCGCCTCGGCGGCGAGCAGCAGCGGCTCATCGCCGACGTCACCCGCGTCGTGCCGCGCCGGATCGACGCGAACCGGCCCGGCGAGCCGCCCGCCGTAGCCACGACTGAGGATATGCACCCCTCCCCGGTTGCGGAGACACTGGGCGAGGGCCAGCGCCGTCGGCGTCTTGCCGGCCCCGCCGGCGATCAGGTTGCCCACGCTGATCACCGGGACGGGCGCGCGCCATGGCTGTGCCAGGCTCCGGCGCACCTCTGCCGCCGTCTCGTATACCAGCGCCAGCGGCGCGAGCAGCATGGGCACGAGCGTATGGCCAGCGTTCCAGAACTCAGGCGCGCGCACAGGGAGCGTCGGCCTCCGCGTCGGGAAGATAGGGGCGAAGCGCCCCCGTGATTGCTGCGAGGACCTCGTGGCGCTGAGCGGCCACCTGCGCCGCCAGGGCGCCGCGCCGCGCTGCGCGCGGCGGGTCGGCGAGCAAGGCGCGGATTGCCTGCGTCAATCCCGGCCCATCGGCCACCCGCTCGGCCGCGCCCGCGGCTTCGAACTCCGCCGCCAGCGGGGCGAAGTTCGTCATGTGCGGCCCGTATACCGGCGCGGCGCCGAGGCGCGCGGGCTCGAGCGGGTTGTGGCCGCCGTGGGGTACCAGCGAGCCGCCGAGGAACACCGCGCGCGCCAGCCGGTAGAACAACCCGAGCTCGCCCATCGTGTCCGCGAGATAGATGGCGGTGGCCGCGGCGGGGAGCTGTCCAACGGCGCGCCGCGCCACCGCCATGCCGGTCGCCTCCAACTGCGCCGCGACCGCCGGCCCGCGCTCGGGGTGGCGGGGCACGATCACTGTCAGGAGCCCGGGGAACACGGGCGCGAGCGCGGCGTGCACGGCGCCCACCATGGCCTCCTCGCCGGGATGGGTGCTCGCCGCCAGCCACACCGGCCGGCCGGCGATGGCGGTGATGAGCGTGGCCAGCGCAAGCGGATCGGCCACCAGGGGCGGTGCGGCGTGCTTGAGGTTGCCGAGGCAGAGCACGCTCGCGGCGCCCAGATGGGCGAAGCGGGCGGCATCGGCTTCGCTCTGGGCCAGGCACAGACGGAAGCAGCCAAGCACCGTGCGGGCCAGACTCGGCGCCCGCTGCCAGCGCGCGAACGAGCGCTCCGACATCCGCGCGTTTACCAGCACCATGGGGACGCCGCGGGCCGCAGTGTCGCTGATCAGATTCGGCCACAGCTCGGATTCGACCCAGAGCGCGAGCGCCGGCCGCCAATGGCCGAGGAAGCGGCGGACCCCCGCCGGCCGGTCCGCCGGCACGAATTGATGCACTACTCCCGCGGGAGCGCGTTGTCCAAGGAGTGTCGCCGAGGTGACGGTGCCCGTAGTGAACAGCACCGGCAACGCCGGGTGCGTGGTGCGGAGCCACTCGATCAGCGGCAGGGCCGATAGCGCCTCGCCGACGCTGGCGGCATGGCACCACACCAGCGCACCCTCGGGCCGCGGCTGGCTCGGTCGCCCCAGGCGCTCGGCGAAGCGCATCGGGTCCTCCTTGCCGGCGCGGAGCCGCCGCCGCAAATAGAGCGCGATCAGCGGCTCGGCCAGGGTGCTCAGGTTGCGATAGAGCACGACGCTCATCGCACCGCCTCCGGCCGGGTTACTGTCGGCACGACCGCGCGGCGGCCGCAGCGGCGGTCGGCTTCGGCGGTCAGTGCGTTGAGGCGCGCCTCGAGTTCTGCGCGCGCCGCCTCTGGATCGCCATCGCGTGGTACGCGCACCGGTTCGCCCCACAGGATGACGCCCCCGCCCAAGGGAAGAGGCAGCAAGAAGCGATCCCAGCTCGCGAGCGTCCAGCCGGCGCGGGCGCCGTAGGCAGCAGGCAGAATCGCGGCGCCGCTGAGCCGCGCCAGGTTGACGACGCCTTCGCTCGCGCGCATCGCCGGTCCGCGCGGGCCGTCCGGGGTTATCGCGATGTGCTCGCCCGCGGCGAGCGACTTCAGCATGGCGCGCACGGCCCGCAGGCCCCCGCGCCGCGACGAGCCCCGAATGGTGCCGAAGCGGAAGCCGCGAACCGCCTGAGCGAGCAGCTCGCCGTCGCGATGCTGCGAAATCAGTAACTTGACCGATCGCGCACGCCGCCACGCGTAGGGCATCATCAGCAGCCGGCCGTGCCAGAAGGCCATGATGAACGGCTCGCCGCGCTCCCAATAGGCAGCCGGAATGTCACCTCCGGCGATGGTCCACCGGCCGCTCCAGCGCACCACGCGGACATAGCCTGCGACCAACCGGGCCGCGAGCGCACGTGCGCTCTTTCGGCGTCCCAATCGCTTGAGCCAGCTCCGCACGCGGCGTCCTCAAGCGTGCGCGCGGCGCGCCACCGGCGGGACTGCGGCCGGCGGTTCCTCCGCACCTCCCGCCTGAAGCGCGTACAGCCGAGCGTAGTGGCCGCGCCGGGCCATCAGCTCGGCATGCGTTCCGACCTCGACGATGCGACCAGCTTCCATCACGTAGATGCGATCGGCATCGATCACCGTGGAGAGGCGATGGGCGACGATCAGTGTGGTACGCCCGCGCATCAGGACCGCGAGCGCCTCCTGGACCCGGCGCTCGGCTTCGAGGTCGAGCGCGGAGGTGGCTTCATCGAGCAGCAGGATCGGCGCGTTCTTGAGCATCGCCCGGGCGATCGCGATGCGCTGACGTTCGCCGCCCGACAGGCGCAGCCCGTCCTCGCCGATCGGCGTGTCATAGCCGTGCGGCAGTCCGAGGATGAAGTCGTGCGCGGCTGCCGCCTTGGCCGCCGCCAGGATGTCGCGCTCGCTGGCCGCGGGCCGGCCATAGGCGATGTTGGCGCGCACCGTGTCGTCGAACAGGCTGGTCTCCTGACTCACGAGGGCGATGGCGCCGCGCAGCGAAGCGAGAGTGACCGCGCGCACATCGGTGCCATCGATGGTCACCCGGCCGGAACCGACCTCGTAGAACCGCGGGATGAGGTTGAGAGCGGTCGACTTGCCGGCGCCGGAGGGGCCGACGATCGCCACCTTGGCGCCGGCAGGGACCTCGATGCTCACTTCGTGCAGCGCCGGTGCGTCCTCTCCGTAGGCAAAGCCGACCCGCTCGAACCGCAACACGCCTGCGGTAACGGCGAGCGTGCGTGCGCCGGGCCGGTCGCGGATGGTCGGTTCGAGATCGAGCAGGGTGAACAGGCGCTGCGTCGCGGCCAACCCCTCCTGCAGCGCGGCGTTGAGGCTCGCCAGGCTCTTGAGAGGCTGGTAGGCCATGACTAACGCCGTGATGAAGGACGCGAACGTGCCGGGCGTCGTCGTGCCCTCGATCACCCGGTAACCCCAGTAGAACACGGCCGCCGCGACGGCGAGCCCGCCGAGCGCCTCCATGAGCGGGGTGGCGGCGGCGCGGAGCCGGATGATGCGCAGGGCCGAACGCAGCCGCGCCTCGATGACGCTGACGGCGCGGGCGCCTTCGTAGTCCTCCATGCCGTACGCCTTGATGTGGCGGGCGCCGCGAAACGCCTCGTTCAGCAACGCACCCAGCCGCCCAGTGCGCTCCTGGGTGATGTGGGAGGCCTTGCGCATGCGCCGGCCGAGGTTGCGCACCGGCAGGATGGCGAGCGGAAACACGAACAGCGTGACGATCGCGAGCTCCCAGCTCTGGTAGAACAGCACCCCAACCAGAAACGCGAGCGTCAGGCTGTCCTTGACGATGCCGGTCACGCCGCGCACGACCGCCTCACGCAGGAGCTGGGCGTCGTTGAGGAAGCTCGACAGCAGACGCCCCGTCGTCGCCCGGCGCAGGAAGGCGAGGTCGGCGCGCATGAGGTGGGCGAACAGATCGCTCTGGATCTCGGCGATGATGCGCTGGCCCGTGGCGCTCATCAGGTAGGCCTCACCATAGGTGGCGGCGCCCTTCACGAGCGCGACCGCGATCACCCCGAGCGGCACCAGCCACAGGAGCGCCGGGTCCTTGCCCAGAAACACGCCGTCGAGCACGGGCTCCATGAGCCAGGCATTGGCCGCCGTGGCGCCGGCGGCGATGGCCATGTACAGCACGGCAAGGGCGATGGCGCGCCAGCGCCGGCGGAGCCGTTCGGCCAGCAGCCGCCGGATCAGGACAGCGCTGCTCGACGGCGCAACGGGCGGCGGCTCAGCCACGGCGGTCAGAAGGACCCATACCGGCCAAGGATGTAGCATGACGCCGGCCATGCGACCATCGAGCCGCCATATGCTACGTCGTTGCGCTTCCCGCGCCTGGGCGCAGGCCTTAGGATGCGCCGGTGACCGAGCGCCCCGAGAAACCGCGGCTCAGGCTGATGCTGGCCAGCCCGCGCGGGTTCTGCGCTGGTGTCGACCGCGCGATCCAGATCGTCGAGCGCGCGCTGGAGCGGTTCGGGCCACCCGTCTACGTGCGCCACGAGATCGTCCACAACCGTTTCGTTGTTGAGCGCCTCGCCGCGCTCGGCGCGGTATTCGTCGATGAGCTCGACGCCGTGCCGGCGGGAGCTTCGATCATCTTCTCGGCTCATGGGGTGCCTCGGGCGGTGCCGGCGGACGCCCAGCGGCGCCGCTTGATCGCGATCGATGCGACCTGTCCGTTGGTCAGCAAGGTGCACCGCGACGCCGAACGCCACCATGCGGCCGGGCGCCACGTGCTTCTGATCGGGCACGCCGGGCACCCCGAGGTCATCGGCACGATGGGGCAGCTCCCCGTCGGCGCGGTGACCCTGGTCCAGACCCTCGCCGAGGCCGAGGCGCTCGTGCCGGCCGAGCCCGACAGGCTGGCTTACATCACTCAGACCACGCTCTCGGTCGATGAGACCGCAGCGATCGTCGCGGTGCTGCGGCGGCGCTTCCCGCACATTCGCGAGCCGCACAAGGAGGACATCTGCTACGCGACCACAAACCGCCAGCAGGCGGTGAAGGCGATCGCGGCGCAGTGCGGGCTGTTCCTGGTCATCGGCGCGCCGAACTCCTCGAACTCGCTGCGGCTGGTCGAGGTGGCGCGCGCCGCCGGGTGCCCGCACGCGGTGCTGGTCGAGCGCGGGCGCGACATCCCGTGGGCGGCACTCGCGGGCGTCGCCACGGTGGGCCTGAGCGCCGGCGCCTCGGCCCCCGAGGTCCTCGTCGAGGAAGCCATCGCCGCATTCCGCGCCCGCTTCACGCTAAACGTGGTGGCGGCGCCGGCGGTCGAGGAGGACATGCATTTCAAACTTCCCCGCGCGCTGACCGATGAGCGCACACGCGCCGGCGCGCCCGGCTGATCGCGTGATCGACATCTACACCGACGGCGCCTGCTCGGGAAACCCGGGGCCGGGCGGCTGGGGCGCGCTGCTGGTGTGGCAGGATCACGAGCGTGAGCTCGCCGGCGGCGAGGCCCGGACCACAAACAACCGCATGGAGCTGCGCGCGGCGATCGAGGCGCTGGCGGCGCTCAAGCGGGCCTCGCGCGTCCGCCTCCACACCGACAGCCGCTACGTGCGCGATGGCATCACCACCTGGATCAAGACCTGGCGCCGCAACGGGTGGCGCACCGCCGACCGCAAGCCGGTAAAGAACGCCGACCTGTGGCAGGCGCTCGAAGCGGCGCTTGCCCGCCATGAGGTTTCGTGGCACTGGGTGCGCGGCCACGCCGGCCACCCCGAGAACGAGCGCGCCGACCGCCTCGCCCGTCGCGCCATTGACGCGCACAGAAACTGACGCGCGCAAAGAGAGGAGTGCCGGGCGGACCTGACGGTCCGCCCTACCTGGC
>VGEJ01000155.1 GCA_016869335.1 Alphaproteobacteria bacterium
CCGCCGACGCGCGCCGCTGAGCCTGCTCGGCGCCAAGTGGGCGGCGGGCCCGGTCGGGCGGGGTGCGTCTAATGCCCCATTACCGACACGAGCCACGCGAGGAGGGCCGCCGCCGCGACGCCGGCGGCGAGGGCACGCAACCGCCCGACGTAGGGCGGCCGATTGTCATTGGCCGGAGTGAGGAGCCGACTCGCCCCGCGAATCTCCCGTCCAGTCGGTGGCCTGCGGCGCGCATGCACCACCACCCGAGAGCCGGCCATCGTTCAACCGCGCTTCTCGATCGGCGTGTAGTCTCGGTGCGCGGCCCCGGTGTAAAGCTGGCGGGGCCGACCGATCTTGCGTTCGGGGTCCTCCATCATCTCACCCCACTGAGCGATCCACCCGACGGTGCGAGCGAGCGCGAACAATACGGTGAACATGCTGGTCGGGAAGCCCATCGCCCGGAGAATGATACCCGAGTAGAAATCGACATTGGGATAGAGCTTGCGCTTGACGAAGTAGTCGTCTTGGAGCGCGATCTTCTCGAGCTCTACGGCGAGCTCGAGGATCGGCTCCTTCTTGATGTTCAGCTCGGCAAGGACTTCGCGCGCCGTGGCGCGCAACACGGTGGCCCGCGGGTCGAAGTTCTTGTAGACGCGGTGGCCGAAGCCCATCAGGCGGAAGGGGTCGCTCTTGTCCTTGGCCCGCTTGATATACTCGGGGATGCGATCGACCGAGCCGATCTCCGCCAGCATGGAGAGCACGGCCTCGTTGGCGCCGCCGTGGGCCGGTCCCCACAGGCAGGCGATTCCCGCGGCGATGCAGGCAAAGGGGTTGGCGCCAGACGATCCCGCAACCCGAACCGTCGAGGTCGAGGCATTCTGCTCGTGGTCGGCGTGCAGAATGAAGATCTTCTCGAGCGCCGAGGCAAGTACCGGGCTCGCCCGGTACTCCTCGGTTGGCACCGCGAACATCATGTGCAGGAAATTCTCGCAGTAGCCGAGGTCGTTGCGCGGGTACATGAACGGCTGCCCGACAGAATACTTGTAAGCCCAGGCGGTTATGGTCGGCATCTTGGCGATGAGGCGGATCGAGGCGACGAGCCTCTGGTGCGGGTCGTTAATGTCGGTGCTGTCGTGGTAGAACGCCGACATCGCTCCGACGACGCCCACCAAGATCGCCATGGGATGGGCATCACGGCGGAAACCGCGGTAGAAGAAGTTGAGCTGCTCGTTCACCATCGTGTGGCGGGTCACGCTCTCGCGGAACTCTTCCATCTGGGTGCGCGAGGGCAACTGACCGAACAGCAACAGGTAGCTCGTTTCGAGGAAACTGCTGCGCTCCGCGAGCTGGTCGATCGGGTAGCCGCGATAGAGCAGGACGCCCTCGTCACCATCGATGTAAGTGATCTTGCTCTCGCAGCTCGCCGTCGAGGTGAAACCCGGGTCGTAGGTGAAGTAGCCCGACTCGCCGTAAAGCTTGCGGATGTCGATGACCGAAGGGCCGGCGGTGCCGGGAAGCACCGGCAGCGCGATCGTCTTGCCGCTTCCGTCGCTGAGGGTCACCGTCTGCTTTGTCGAAGTCGTTTTCTGACTCATCGATTTTCCCCGCGCAACCTGTTGCCACCACGGCTCTCGTCACTGGCGGCGGGTTCTCCCCACACACCTTTTGTCAATTATACGTCCTCCGCGCCGGAAGGGTGATTCCGTCGCCGGCACCGGCACCGTCGCGCTCGTCACCGCCGACCGGTAGGCACTGGTCAGGCACCAACAAGGGGCGGCAGGCGCTGCGCCCACGGTTTCGCTTGCTCGAGCTGGGCGGCGAGTCGCAAGAGCGTCGCCTCGTCGCCAAAGCGGGCTGCGAACTGCACGCCCACCGGCACGCCATCGGCGGTCCAGTGCAGCGGCACCGTGGCCGCCGGCTGCCCCGTCATGTTGTATTGCGCCGTGAACGGGATGCGGTTGAAGAGCGCGGTCAGGTAGCCTTCGAGGCTCTCGCTCATCATGTCGAGCGCTCCGAGCGGCCACGGTGGCATGGCAAGCGTCGGGCTGATTGAGACGTCGTAGGTGGCAAAGAACGTGGCGAACTGGCGGCCGATACGATGCATGCGCTGCACCGCTGCGGCGTACGCCGCAGCGTCGCGCCGCCCGCCCTCCTGCACGAGGGCCCAGGTCACGCGCTCGAGATCGCTGCCATCGACCGGGCGCCCAAGAGCGCGGTAGCGGTTCGTCACCTGGACGCAAACGTTCGCGGCCCAGATCACTTGAACCGACTCGAGCGCGGCGCCGAGGTCGAAGGGCGGGGCGGCCTCCTCTACCTCATGACCGAGCTCGGCGCAGAGTCGCGCTGCCTCGGCGACCGCCCGCGCGCACTCGGGATGGACCGGCACGCCACCCGGCGCGGCGGCACTGGCTGCGATGCGGAGGCGGCCGGGGTCGGTGCCCACCTCGCACGCGTAGGGGCGAGCCGGCGGCGGCGTGGCATAGGGATCGCCGGGCGCCGGGCCGCTGGTGGCATCGAGGAACGCGGCGCTGTCGCGGACCGAGATGCTGACGATATGGCCGGTGCCCATGCCGCTCAGCCCCTCGCCGACGTCCGGACCGGCCGGGTTGCGTCCGCGCGTCGGCTTGAGGCCGAACAGCCCGCACGCGGAGGCGGGGATGCGGATGGAGCCACCGCCATCGGTGGCATGCGCGGCGGGGAGCATGCGGCAGGCGACCGCAGCCGCCGCACCGCCGCTGGAGCCGCCGGAGGACAGCGCCGTGTTCCAGGGATTGCGCGTCGGGCCGTGGAGCACCGGCTCGGTCGTGCCGGAGAGACCGAACTCGGGCGTGTTGGTCTTGCCGATGATGAGCAGGCCCGCAGCGCGATGCCGCTCGGTGATGTGGCTGTCATGATCGGCAACGAAGGAGCGGAAGAGCCGACTGCCGTTCGAGGTCGGCGCGCCGTCGTAGAGGACGTTGAGATCCTTCAGCAGGAACGGAACGCCCCGGAGCGGGCCATCGGGTAGGCCGGCTGCCAGGCACCGTTCGGCCGTATCGGACATCATGTGGACGATGGCGTTGACGGCTGGATTGTAGCGCCCGATCCGCGCGAGCGCCGCCTCCATCACCTCGCGCTCGGTTACCTGCTTGTGGCGCACGAGATCGGCGAGGCCGACGGCGTCGAAGCGCTCAAACTCCGCGAACATAATCCCGCCTCCGCCAGGACTCCTCACGCGAGGGCCCTCCCCGAGGGGAGGGCCTTATCACGTCGACTCCGGTCGCGGCCTCGGCTCAGCCGTAGTAGCCGCCATCCTCCATCAGACGGCGCACACGATCGTCCATCGACTTGAGGGCCGCGTCGATGTCCTTCTGGCCGTTGACGAAGTCGGCCGCTTCCTCGCCCATCAGCGCTTGAATGGCGTTCGCCTCCGGGATCTGCATGAGGTAGCCGACCGGATTGGCGGGCATCACCTTGGCCAGTCCCGCAAGGAAATTGCGATCGGTGTGCCGGGAGAGGGTCGAGTTACGCGCCGGCTGGCCACCGGCGGCGACGATGGCGTCGCCGATGGCCGGGTCAGTGAAGTCGCCCGAGTTGAAGAACTTCATCCATGCCCACGCGGCATCATGATTCGCCCCGTGCTTGTTGAGCATGTGACCGAGTCCGCCCATCTGCGCCTTACGCGCCGCGCCCGGGCTCTTGCCCGCCGGCGGCAGGTCGAAGTTGATGACCTCGTGGAGGTCGGTGAAGGTCGGGTCGTTCAACACTGCGGTGCCCCAGCACAGGGGCCCATAAGCCGCCGCACCGCTCGCGAAGGCCTTGTTGACCTCGTCTTCGGTGGCGTTGAAGCTGACAGGATGGGCGTACTTCATCAGTTGCTCGATGATGCGAAGCGCCTCATAACCCGCGTCCGTCGCGAACGCCGGGTTCCACCCGCCCGGCTCCATCTTGTCGAACCACCAGCCGCCGCACGTGGCGTGGACGCCCCAGAAGATCGTACCGGCCCAGGCGCCACGCTGGAAGTTGCTGATGTGACCATAGACGCCGTTGCTGGGATCGTGCAGGGCCTTGGAGGCTTCGATCGCCTCATCCCAGGTCGCCGGGACGGCGATGCCCTTTTGATCCAGAACGTCCTTGCGGTAGAAGGTGAGCGCGGCGTTGCCATCGCTCGTCAAGCCGTGCAGCTGACCGCCCGATCCCGACGGAATGCGATAGAGGTCGGAGACCGGCCGCGGCACATCGGCGAGGTAGTCGTCGCGCCACGCGGCATCCTGGTTGATGAAGTCCTCGATGGAGATCATCGCGTCGACCGCGTGCAGACCGGGAAAGCGCCCCCAGTCGATGTAGGTCACGTCGAAGTCGGGCGTCTTCACCGACATGCGGGCCATCACGGTCTGGAAGAAGTCGGCGATCGGCTGTCCGGCAAAGCGGACCTCGACGTTCGGATAGACCTTGTTGAACAGGGGCTGAACGGCGCGCTGCGTGTCGCCCCACCGTTTGCCTTCGGCAAAGTAGAGGGTGACGGTGCCCTTCACGTCGGCGAAGACTTCCCTCGGCTGGTAGGTGGCGGCGATGGCGGCGACGGCGGCGGCAGAGCTTGCCTGCAACAGGCGGCGACGGCTCAGCCACTGGCGCCGATCGTGCGCGACCTGTTCGACGATATGCCGATAGGCCTCATGGTTGTCGTTGTTCATATGGTATCTCTCCCTGTGTACTCCCAATGGGAACCCGTTAGCGGGCGAAACGCCCGTCTAAATGGGCCAATCCTGAAGGTAGAGCCAGCCGACGGGAAAGGTCAAGCGAGAGGTCGGCCGCCGGGGAGGAAGCCTCAGTCAGTGGCAGCGGAACTGGAGCGCGAGCGCCTCGACGGCCGCCGCTTCGCGAAGGGTCAGCAGGCGCTCGACCGCCGAGTCAGCGCTTGCCTGTCCGTCGGCGGCGGCGACGGCCGCGGAGAGTAGCAGGGCCGTCGCCAGTGCGAGTAGCGGAAACCGCATCGGGGCCCCTGGCGTCGACGACCTGACTAGGAGTCGTCTCGGCGAGAGTAGCAGCCATCGAGCGCCTGGGCAAAGAGGCGACCAAGGCCGTGGGTGTGGTCGGGCGGCCGAGGAGCTCGCTGCGGCCCGGTGGCGGTGGCCTTCGGTGAAGGGGGAGGGGCGCAGCGGCCTATGCGGCGTATCAGATGTTCCGGTTCAAGGCGGCCAACGCCAACACCGGTGCCTCGACGCTCAATGTGAACGCGCTCGGCGCCAAGGCCATCCAGTTGCGCGGCCGGGCGCTGACGGGCGGCGAGATCGGCGCCAAGCACATCGTCGCCGTGGTCTTTGACGGCACCCAGTTCCAGATGATCTCGCCGGTCTCGGCCGGCGGCTGGGAGCTCGTCCATGAGCAGACACCCGGCGGCGGGGTGGTGCAGATCGACTTTACGACCGGCTTCACGACCGCCTATGACGCCTGGATGTTCGTGCTCACGGACGTTCTGCCGGACACCGACAATCGCATCCTGCACATGCAGATCAGCGACGACGGCTCGACGTTCGAGGCCGACGCCACCGACTACGAGTACAACGTGGTGGTGCATCGCTCGGGCATGGCGGGCATCACGAACATCGCCAACAGCTAGGGCGATACCAAGATCATCCTCACCGATGCCATCGGCAGCGCATCGGGCGAGGGCGCGAGCGGCATCGTAGTCGCGCACAATCTGCGCGATGCGCCGGCGGGCGGCAACCAGTTCACGTGGCAGATCGAGTGCTTCGACAACACGGCGACCGCGGTGCTCGATCGCTGCTCTGGCTGCGGCTCGCACAATGGCGGCGCGGGGCCGATTCTCGGGGTGCGATTCCTGATGAGCGCGAACAACATCTCCGGCGGATCGAGGATCGCGATGTACGGACTGCGGAGGACGTAAAGCATGCCATTCACGAAGGATGACGTGGGGCCGCGGCTGGTCGATGACCGGGTGGTGGTGCTCAGTGACGGTGAGCGCGAGGCCATCGCGGCGCAGTGGAACGCCGAGACCGCGAAGCCGCCACGCCTGCCCGAACTGACGCTCGGCGAGCTCATCGCGGTCCTGGAGGCCGCGGCATCAGCCGAGGTGAAGGCCGCGATCGCGGCGAAACGAGAGGAGAAACGAGGATGAAGCGACTGATCTCACCACTCGCATCGGCCGCCTGCTCGGCGGCCGTCTCGTTTGCGGCGCCTTCCGCGGCCGATCTCGTGTGCTGGAGCCCCGAGCGGGTCCACCAACGGATGATGACCGAGGAGGGCGGGCCGCCCTGGGCCTTCGTTGAGCGTTTCTCCGGGGCGACCGCTGCCGAGTGGCTCCGCCGCCTTCACCCCATCCACGAGCATAGGGGCATGCCGTGGACGCTCGACCATTTGATCGCGGTGTATCGCAGCCCCGACACCCCGACGGTCGGGCTGATGTTCTTTCGGGGCGGCTGCTGGGAGGGGCAGGTGCTCGATCCGCTCTGGCACTACGA
>VGEJ01000156.1 GCA_016869335.1 Alphaproteobacteria bacterium
TGGTGCGATGGCACGGGGGTTCTGGGCCGGCTTCGAGTTCTGGGAGGCGCACGCCTCGTTCGGCGGCGAGTGGTTCGACAAGATGGAGAAGGGCTACTGGAACCCGACCTTCAGGACAGAGGCCGGCTACGGCGCCCTCAAGGCGCTGGCTGAGCTGTCCAAGTATCAGCACCCGGTGACCGCGAATGCCGGCGAGGACGAGGTCAATACCGCCTTTGCCAACGGCAGCGCGCTGTTCGGACCGGCGACATGGGGCACCGCCAACCTCAACAACCCCGACTTCAGCAACTTCCCCACCGAGTTCCACTGGGATGTCCCGCCGAGGGGCTCCAACGCGGCGGGCAGCCATCGGCCGCTGATGGGCGGGCTCGGCCAGTTCATCCCGCCGTGGAGCAAGGATCACGAGGCCGCCTGGGAGTGGATCAAGTGGATCAACTCGGGCGACAAGACCGATCCGCGCATCGGCGAAGAAATGGTCAAGGCGGGGAGTCAGCCCTCGCGGGTATCGCTGTTGACCAAGTTCGGCGCTCAGCGCGATTTCTTCAACGGGCTGGCTAAGTCGTTCCCGACCGCGATCCCGTTCGTGATGCTGATCCCCGAGGCCAACACGCTGGTCCAGGCCATCGGCGAGGAGGCCGCCGATTTCATCAACGGCCAGAAAGACATCGACGCGGCGCTCGATGCCATGGACAAGCGCGCCCGCCGCATCATGGAGGACTCCGGCTACTACGGCTGAGTCGCTCGGAGTCCACGGCCCGGCCGGTCCCAACCGGCCGGGCCTTTCCGTTGTAGCGAGGCGCTCCCCGGGCCGGCGCGAGGGGTTCGGCCCGGGGAGCAGTGCGGTGCGTGTCGGGGGGCACAGTACCGCACATGGGAATTGTCGCAATCGTTGCGCGCCGTTCAGTGTCGGAGCTTCCACTCCCGCGCGAGGCGCTGTGCCTCGGCGATTTGCCCCTCGCTCATCGCCGCCGCGAGCTCGCGCCGGCGCGCTTGTGCTTCGCGCTTGCCCTGGAGTGCCGCAAGGCTCAGCCACTTGTGGGCAAGGACGAAGTCGAGCGGAACCTCCCGATCGATGGAGTACATGAGGCCGAGCCGGTACTGGGCATCGCCCCCCTCTCAGCGGCTACCGAGTACGCCTTCGCGCGCGTAGCGCGCCCTTCCGCCATGACACGATCCTCCGCGGCGTGCTGCGCCGTCATCTGACCAGGATGTGGTGTACCGCAGGTTGAGGCGCAACGGGTCCGCCGGTGACCACGGTCACAAGCCCCGGGGAATCCATGGGGCGGCTCGCGAGGGCGCGTGCGCAGATGGTGTAAATGATTGAAATATCCAGATAATCTGGATATATGCACGATGGCGCCAGGGGCACCTCGGGCCCCTCGCCCGGCGCGCTCGGGGCCCTGCAGGCGGGCACTCCGCGGCCCAGCCGGCCTGCTCAGGCGCGGCTCAGACCCAGGCATCACGCAACTGTAACGGGTGTCTCATCGGCCCCTGGATGGGCGCTGCGATGGCGCGGCGATCCTGGCGGTGTGCTAGTGTCGGCGCCTTCTGTGGGGAGATTTTGCCATGGCTGCGATCCAACGCTTCATCGTTCCCGGGCTTCGCACCCCGATCAGCCACTACTGCCATGCCGTGCGTGCCGGCGAGCGCATCTGGGTCTCGGGCTGCGTCGGAGCGCGCGGCGACGGTACGATCCCAGACAACGTGGTGGACCAGTTCCGCGTCGCGCTTGACAACCTCGACGCCTCGCTCCGCGCCGCCGGCGGGCGGCCTGAGCATGTCGTCAAGGTGACGCTGTTTCTGACCAACGTGGCCGAACGGCCGCTCATCAACCCGCTGCGTGAGAAGTACTTCGGCGAGCACCGGCCGGCCTCGACCCTGGTCCAGGTGGCGGCGCTGGTCGATCCGTGCATGCGGGTGGAGATCGAGGCCGAGGCGGTGGTAGCCGGGGCGTGACATGAGCGTCGTCGTTCACGCGCAGCGTCTTGGTGAGCTGATCGAGGCGATCTTCCTGAAAGCGGGTAGCGCCAAGGCCGAGGCGGCCGCGATCGCCGAGAACCTGGTCACCGCCAACCTGATGGGCCACGACAGCCACGGCGTCGGGCTCACGCCGCTCTACATCCAGAACGTTCTGGGCGACCGACTGACGGTGAACGGCCACGTCCATATCGTGGCCGACAACGGCGCGTTCCTGCTGCTCGATGGCAACATGGCGTACGGCCAGGTGGTGGGGCGCGAGGCCATGGAGCTCGGCATCGCCAAGGCGCGTCAACATCGCGTGGCGGTGGTCGGGCTGCGCAACGTCCACCACCTCGGACGGATCGGCGCCTGGGCCGAGCAGTGCTCGGCCGCCGGCTTCGTCTCCATCCACTACGTGAATGCGGGCGGGCACGAGCCTCTGGTCGCACCCTTCGGTGGTTCCGACGCCCGCTTCTCGACCAACCCCTATGCCACGGCGCTACCCGCGACCGCAGGGCCGCCCATCGTCCTCGACATGGCGACCTCCACCGTCGCGATGGGGAAGGTGCGGCTCGCGCACAACGAAGGCCGAGACATGAAGCCGGGCTGCCTGATCGACGCCATGGGCAACGCCTCCACCGATCCCGGCGTGATGTATCGCGAACCCAAGGGTGCGCTCGTGTCGATGGGCGAGCACAAGGGCTATGCGCTGGCGGTGATTTGTGAGCTCCTGTCGGCGGCGTTTACGGGCGGCGGCCCGGCGCCGCGGCACGCGGAGCTGAAGACCATTCGCAACAACATGCTGAGCATCATCATCGACCCGATGGGATTCGGCGTCGATACCGACTTCGCGCGCGATATCGACGCGTTCGCCGCGTGGGTCAAGGCCTCGCCCGTGGCACCCTGGGCCGAGGCTGTCATGCTACCCGGCGATCCCGAGCGCTTGCGCCGCGCCGAGCGCGAACGAAGCGGCATCCCGATCGACGATCAGACCTGGGCCGATATTCTGGCCGCGGCCCACGATGTCGGGCTGGACACCGCCGGTTACCTCGAGCGGGCCTGAGCGGGGTTCGGGCGTCAGGTGATGAACTTGGTGAAGCCGCCGTCGATGTTCCAGCACGCGCCGGTGATGAAGCTCGCGCGGTCCGAGGCCAGCAAGGCCACGACGCACGAGACTTCCTCGGGGCGCCCGAAGCGCGGCACCAGCAGGTTTTGTTTGGCGAGCTTCTCGAACACCTCATCGACCGTGTTGCCGAGCGCTGGAATGAACACCTCGCGTGCCATCCGCTCCCACAGCGGCGTGCGGACCAGTGCCGGATTGACCGCGTTGACCCGGATGTGATCGGGCGCGAGGTCCTGCGCCAGGGTCTTGGTCAGCGACAGCATCGCCGCCTTGGCCGCGTTGTAGTCGGCCATTCCGCCGAGGCCCGAGTGGCCGCTCACCGATGCGATGTTGATGATCGATCCACCAACGTGCTGGCGCAGGTGCGGCACCACCTCTCGCGTGGCCCGCACCGCGCTCCACAACGTCACATCGAAGATCTTCTGCCATTCGGCATCCGCGTCGTCGATCTTGCGCCCGATCACGGCATCGCCGGCGTTGTTGACCAGGATGTCGACGCGGCCGAAACGCGCGACCGATTCCTGGACGAAGCGGGCGATGTCGGCCGGTTTGGTCATGTCGGCGGCGACCGCAAGCACATCGACGCCGGCCTTGGCGAGGGCGACGCGGGTCTCCTCCAATGGTCCTGCGCGGCGGGCGCAGATCGCGACTCTCGCCCCCTCTCGGCCGAACTCCTCGGCAATCGCCTTGCCGAGGCCGAGGCTTCCGGCGGTGATCAGCGCCACCTTGCCGCGCAATCCGAGATCCATCGCATCCTCCTGTGATCGGTTTCGCTGAGATCGGGCCCACCCACTAGAGTGCCGGGAACAGCCGATCCTTCGGGTATTCGCAGCCGACGACGTGCTGCAGCGTCACCGCCCGCACCATCTGGTAGGTGCGGACGCGAAACGCCGGGTCGCATGACATCCGAATGTAGGCATCCTTCGGCTTGACTCCGTAGTCCTCGCTCAGCCACGCCATGAAGTTGTTGGCAGCATCGTAGACGGCCTGCTCCATCGGCAGGTTGATCCCCACGGCGACGATGCTGTTGGGTTTGACGATCCGCACGCACGGGATGCGCTTTCTCTTCACCACCGTACAGCTCAACTGGACAGTGGCACGGGTCTCGTCGGCGAGGGCGGTGAACTCGGTGTCGCCCTGGCCGCCGTGCATGTCGCCGACGAACAGGAGGCCACCCTCATGGTAGGCGTTGAGGTAGATGATGTTTCCGGCGGCGATATCCCGGCAGTCGATGTTGCCGCCAAACGGGCCTTGCCCGAGGAGCGAGGTGAAGACCTCGCGCTCGGGCGCGGTGGCGAGCGTGCCGCAGAACGGCTCGAGGTCCCAGGTGAGCTTGTCCGAGTAGCGCCCCTTGCCGTCGCGGGTGTGACCGCTCGGGCCGGGCAAGTGCTCGATGACCTGGACGTGGGCCTCGGCGCAGTCGCCCCAGCGCCGCGAGTCGGCGAGCGGCCCGATGCCCGGCAGAATGCCGGTGAAGCCGTAACGCCAGGGATCGATGAAGTCGATGTGTACCGCCAGCAGGTCGCCGCGCTCGCAGCCCTCGACGTAGATGGGCCCCACGACCGGGTTGTAGAGCGGTGGCCACGCCTGCTGCAATCGCTCGACGTGCGCATCGCCGACGAAACGATGCACCCTCGGGTGATCGGAGTCGTCCTCGATGAAGCCGCTCAGCGCGTCATCGGTCTCGATCTGAAAGGCCTCTCCCTGCTTGACGCGGAGCACGGGCGCTTCGCGTCCATCGAAGACATACTTACTCGGAACCTGGCCGCGCCGGATCGTTTGCATGCTTGCCTCCCCACAAGGTGCCCACGCTCTGGTCTCTGGTAGCGGGCGGTGTGAGCAGGGTAGCACGGAACCGGCGCGCGGCAACCCGAGGCGACGGCAGGGGGCAAAGGAAAGGGGCCGCGAAGCGGCCCCTTTCCTGACGTGCGCTGCCGGCGCTAGAGCGCGCGCACGCTCACGAGGAAGTCTGCGACGCGGCCCTTCAGCGCCGCTGCCTGCTGCGAGAGATCGGCGGCGGCAGCCTGGACGTCCGTGGCCGCCTTGCCGGTCTCGGCCGAGCCTTCGGTGACCGCGGCGACATTGACCGCGACCTCCTGGGTGGCCGCGCCCTGCTCCTCGAGGGCCGAGGAGATGGCGGTGGCGATCTCGCTGATCTCCGTGATCGTCTTGCCGATCGTCTGGATGGCCGCGACCGCGGACTGGGTCGCCGCCTGAATGCCCTGGATCTGCTGCGAGATCTCTTCGGTGGCATTGGCGGTCTGGTTGGCCAGCGTCTTCACCTCCGAGGCGACGACGGCGAAGCCCTTGCCGGCGTCACCCGCCCGCGCCGCCTCGATCGTGGCATTGAGCGCGAGCAGGTTGGTCTGGCTGGCGATGCCCTGAATGATGTTGACCACATCGCCGATCTTCTGCGCCGCCTCGGCCAGGCCGCCGATCTGGACGTTCGAGCGCTCGGCATCCGCTACGGCGCTTCGGGCCACCTCGGCCGATTTGGCGACCTGGCGCGAGATCTCGGCGATCGAGCTCGACAGCTCCTCCGAGGCCGAGGCCATCGTCGAGGCGCGGCCATTGGTGTTCTCGGCGGTCTCCGACATCGACTTGGCGCTGGCCTGCATCTCGGCCGCCGCGGCGGAAACGGTCTCGACGACCGCGCCGATGTTGGTCTCGAACGTGTCGGCCACCTTGACGTTCTGGGTTACCACCGACCAGGTGAGCATGGGGCCGAGATAGTCGTTGTTGGGGCCCATGATGGCGGCGACGTGGAGCGAGAGGGTCTCCTCGCCGAGCTTGATCTTAGTCTTGTGCGGCAGGTTGTGCGGATCGCGCAGCAGCCGGCGCTGGTGCTCGGGGTTCTTGTGGAAGATGTCGATCGACTGGCCGACCAGCTTGTCGACCGGAACCGGCAGGAGGTGCTGCAGCGTCTTCAGCGTCGTCCGGGTCTGCTTGTTCATGTAGGTGATGGTGAAGTTCTCGGGCTCGGCCATGATGACGTTGAGCGGCATGTCCTCGACCATGGCGACCAGGCGAGCCGACGCGGCCGCCAGCTTCGCCGCCTCGGTGACATCGCTCGCGACTTGACCACCTTGACGACGTTGCCCTCGCGGTCGCGGACCGGGTTGTAGGAGGCCTGGATCCAGATCTCGCGCCCGCCCTTGGCGAGGCGCCTGTTCTGGGCGGCCTGGTACTCGCCCCGCGCGAGCTTGAGCCAGAACTCGCGGTACTCGGGCGAGCTGACCTGGGCAGGCTCGACGAACATCGAGTGATGCCGCCCTTGGACCTCTTCGAGGCCGTAGCCGAGCGT